>NZ_JBKIWR010000004.1:0-73999 GCF_046599595.1 Trueperella sp. LYQ143
TTTGTTTTTTGGACCCCCCAATTGGAAAACCCCCCCCCCCCTCAAGAGAAAGGGGGGGGGGGGGGGGGGGTGTTTTCCCCCCCCCCCCCCCCCCTCGCCATACTGAGGTAACCATGCACACATAACATAGCTCAGCCAGCAGACACCCGATAGACGTGTAACGCGGCGCTGCCGCCCCCGCGCTGCGATCACAATAGCGCATAACTGCGGTTTTACTGCGTGTACTATAACTTATTGCCACGCCGATACATCGTTTTTATCCGTATTTACGCCTCACCATACGCCTTATTCGTCGTTAGGCTCGCGCGATCCGCCTATTTCTTCTTAGTTTTACAGTGATCGCAGTTCCGCGCCCTGTGGAATTACGCAGAGATATTGCGGAACTGAAAAAGAGAGCACATACAATGACGGGGAGCGAAAATTGTCTCCGCTCCCCGTCATTAGCGCTGTTTCACAACAGCGTTCAAAATTAGTTACCCGTCAGCTTCTCCCGCAATGCGGCAAGGGCTTCATCGGAGGCAAGCATACCGCTCGCTTCGTTGCCCGAGGAGTAAGAAGCCGGCGTCTCCTCAGCAGCGGCTTCTGCACCTTCACCGGCGGCAGCAGCTTCGGCGTCTGCCTCAAGGTGGGCGGCAACCTGAGCCTTGTGAGCAATCCAGCGCTCCTCAGCCTTGGCGTACTCCGCTTCCCAGGCAGCCTGCTGCTCCTCGTAGCCCTCAAGCCACTGGTTGGACTCAGGATCAAAGCCCTCAGGATACTTGTAGTTGCCTTCTTCGTCGTACTCAGCCGTCATACCGTACAAGGACGGATCGAAATCGGTCGAGTTCGGATCGACACCCTCATTAGCCTGCTTGAGGGAGAGGGAAATCCGACGGCGCTCCAGATCAATATCAATGATCTTGACGAATACTTCATCGCCGACCTTGGCAACCTGCTCAGGCAGCTCGATGTGACGATGCGCCAATTCGGAGATGTGAACCAAGCCCTCAATGCCGTCTTCAACACGCACAAACGCACCGAAAGGAACGAGCTTGGTAACCTTACCCGGCACAACTTCACCGATACGGTGGGTGCGGGCGAAGGTCTGCCACGGATCTTCCTGGGTAGCCTTCAAGGACAGCGAAACACGCTCGCGATCCATATCGACGTCGAGAACCTCAACCGTGACCGGCTGGCCAACCTCAACCACCTCAGACGGGTGATCGATGTGCTTCCACGACAGCTCGGAGACGTGAACCAGACCGTCAACGCCGCCAAGATCAACGAACGCACCGAAGTTAACGATCGAGGAAACAACACCCTCACGAACCTGGTTCTTCTGCAAGGTATCCAAGAAGTGAGCGCGAATCTCGGACTGGCTCTGCTCTAGCCATGCACGACGCGAGAGCACAACATTGTTGCGGTTCTTATCCAGTTCAATGATCTTGGCCTGTAATTCCCGACCGACGTATGGCTGCAGATCGCGAACCCGACGCATCTCAACCAAAGATGCCGGTAAGAATCCACGCAAGCCAATGTCAAGGATAAGACCACCCTTAACAACTTCAATGACCGAGCCAGTGACAACGCCGTCGGCGTCCTTGACTTCTTCGATCTTATCCCAGGCCCGCTCATACTGAGCACGCTTCTTGGATAGCTGGAGGCGGCCTTCCTTATCTTCTTTCTGCAGGACGAGCGCCTCGATTTGGTCACCAACTTCGACGACATCATCAGGGTCAATGTCGTGCTTGATGGAAAGTTCCTTAGAGAGGATAACGCCTTCGGTCTTATAACCGATATCGAGCAGGACCTCATCCTGATCGACTTTTACAACGGTGCCTTCGACGATATCGCCATCGTTGAAGTACTTGATGGTCTTGTCAACAGCGGCAATCAAATCTTCTTCAGAGCCGATGTCGTTGATAGCGACCTCAGGAGAGGTCTGATTGTTGATGGTCATAGAGTTGGTGACTCCAGATTGTGTACTAGTTCGGACAATTACGTGGTGCCCACGGTATGCGCGATGCGCACGAGCGATGCACCAAAAGCCAAGTTTACGGGCAAGACGTACTCTGGAGCAAGCGTGAAACAGCGACGCACATCGCATTTTTCCGCGCAGATCCGCCGCTATCTAACCGAGCTATCCGACCAAACAGCCTAGGCACTCCTTAATGTGCGGCCGCTCGCCAATTTCGCCCAATTCCAACCGAAACTTCTAAGGGCACCCGCAACTCAACCGCATTTCCCATTTCAGCGCGAACTAACGCCTCCAACTCCTGAGCCTCTGCCGCCACAACTTCAAACACTAATTCGTCGTGGACTTGCAATAACATTCGCGAAGCCATTGCCCGCTGCGTCATCGCCTCATCGACTCGAATCATAGCCAACTTGATAATGTCAGCCGCCGAGCCTTGAATCGGGGCATTTAAGGCCCGCCGCTCCGCCGTCTCCCGCTCCATACGATTCATACTCGTCAGTTCTGGCAAGTACCTGCGCCGCCCGGTAATCGTCGCCGTGAAACCGTCCTGACGTGCCTGCTCAACTACTTCATGCAGGTAATCTCGAATCCGACCAAAACGAGTGAAATAATCCGCCATAAGACGCTCAGCTTCCGGCACTGAGATATGCAACTGGCTCGAGAGCCCATACGCTGATAAACCATACGCCAGACCATAGCTCACCGCTTTAATATGCGAACGTTGCTGAGACGTCACTTCTTCTGGCGGAACATTAAAGATTCGCGAAGCGACGTACCTATGCAGATCCACCCCATCGCGAAATGCCGCAATAAGTTCCTCATCACCAGAGAAATGTGCCATGAGACGCATCTCAATCTGCGAATAATCCGCCGTCATCAGATAGTCAAATTCCTGCCCCGGAACAAAAACCTCCCGGACCTGCAAACCCTCCTCAGTGCGGGCATGGATATTCTGTAAATTCGGATCAGTGGACGACAGCCGACCCGTTTCCGTCACCGCCTGCTGATAGGTGGTATGAATGCGTTTATCGGACTCCACCGCACGGCGCAAACCGTCAATGGACTGCCGCAATTTAATTGCGTCCCGATGTAGCAGCAACGCCGATAGGAATTCCTGACCTGCCACAGATTTATCGTCCTCACGGAGCGCAATTTTCCGCAGCAAATCGCCCAACGCAGCAGCGTTTGTGGTGTATCCAGACTTTGTCTTTTTCGTCTTGGGCAACTCAAGCCGCTCGAAAAGCACCTCTTGCAATTGTTTCGGGCTAGATAGATTAACTGAATCATCACCAATTGCGTCCCACGCCCGACGTTGCGCATCTTCAACATGCACATTGAATGTTTCATACAGCGATTCGAGTACCGCCTCATCAACTGCGATTCCTCGATCTTCCATCTGGGCAAGTAACTGCGCCGTCACCAACTCCAAAGAAGCGAGATCTACAGCGTCAATCGCGGCTAAAGCCCGCTGGCAATACCCGTAAAGCGGATGCAATACCGCTGCTCGCTCTGCAGCCCCCTGATAGGAGTTTCCGGTTAGGCTAAAAAGCTGATCGGATTCATCTGCCGTCAGCTCAATACCCAGATAACGGCTCGCCAGATTCTCCAAAGAATAATCGCGCTGTGAAGGTGCCAAAACGTATGCCGCTAACTCAATATCCGCGATCATTCCCGCAAGGTCATATCCCACCCCATGCCAGGCATGCCACAGCCCTTTCGTTGCATGCCCGATTTTTGGCGTATCGCCGACGAGGAACTCTCGCAAAGTCTCCTCATCCTCCGGCGATAAACTCGCTCGATCCGCACAGAACACCACTTTATCTGCCCCCGCGATCGCCACCGTATCAACATTGCCCTTCCGTGGGCGTTGCTGACCAGTGGCGTACAGCCCATACGGGGCAGGATGTTCTGCTAAGAATTGTGCCAGCGCAACCTGCCCACCTGTAAGAATCTGAGCGATCAGCTCCTCTTTATCTGCGGTTAGGTCATCGCGCTCGTTACCCGATTCCCCGTCGAGGGCATCCGAAATGCCTTCGGAAGAATCCGCCGATAGCGCAAACGGAAACTCGCTCAGGACGCGCCGTTGCAAACCAACAAATTCGTATTCACTAAAGACGCGACGAACCTGCGCTGGCCCACCCCCAGATATGCGAAGCTCCGCCAGATCGTCTACCAAGGGTAAATCGCAAACTAACGCATTGAGCTCGCGATTGCGCCGGACAAGTTCGACATTCGCATGTAAATTTGCCCCAGCCTTACCAGAAATCTCCTCGCAATGATCCAGCAGAGCAGCTAAGGAACCATAGTGATTGAGCCATTTTGCGGCAGTCTTTGGCCCCCACAAGGGCACACCGGGGATGTTATCCGCGTCCTCTCCCACTAACGCCGCCATATCGGGATACATCTGCGGGGTAACGCCGGTTTTTTCTAAAACAGCTTTTGCGTCCATAGGGATTAAGGTCGTCCCGGATTTGGGATACATCAGCGTAATATGCTCACCTACCAGTTGGAAGGCATCGCGATCACCGGAGGCGATAACGACATTCATCCCCGCGGCACACGCTTGGGTCGATAACGTCGCAACAATATCGTCAGCTTCGTAATCCGGGTAGCTGAACCATTTAATACCCAGACTCTCCAGAACATGCTGAATACCCTCAATTTGGCCACTGAACTCTACCGGAGTAGCACTTCGACCAGCCTTATACTGCGGATATTCTCGGGTCCGGAACGTCCCTCCTGGAAGATCAAAGGCAACTGCCACGTGATCCGGTCGGTGATCCTTCATTAACCGCAACAAGGTCATAGTGAAGCCATGAATAGCGTTGGTGTACTGCCCGCGGGTGGTGCGAAAATTCGGCGCAGCCAGGGCATAGAAGGATCGGAAGGCCATAGAATGACCATCAATGAGAAGCAGCGTATTCGTTGTCACGCCCCTAGCCTATCGCGTCTGAGGAACACCGAGTAGGCTACAGCTATGGAGCAATGGACGACATTAGAGCAAACACTGGGTATTTTGATAGAAAAATCTGACGACGTTGAGTGTGTCATTTCTATGTCAACAACGGCAGCGCGCCAGCCCTTCGGGGTATTGCATGGCGGAGCAAATGGCGTGCTCGTCGAACATGCCGGCTCTATTCTCGCTAATTCCCGCGCGCCTGAGGGGCGCATCGCCATGGGTACGGAATTATCCGTCACGCAACTTGCCGCAAATGCCACGCCTCTGGCCCGAGCACACGCCCAAGTAATCCATCAAGGGCGCTCATCAATATGCCTGAGCATTAACGTTACCGACGCTAACGGCACAATCACTGCAGTTGGGCGTTTAACCTGTGTATTTGTCGCAGCCTAGCCTTCCATAAGAACAACACCTGCCCCCGCACGCTCTCTCGTCCTGTGCCCAGATAGCCGAGAAACGTCAATCTGGGCACAGCAACATACCTGGTAAGTACAGACCAAGCTACAGCAAATAGCCGGCAGGAGTGCAACAGCGGTTCCGCGAGGCTCTCCTACGCCGGCAGATAGGGATTATTCTTCTCCCCCGACCTGCTCAACAACTGCGTCAGCAACTTCCCGCATCGTTAAGCGACGATCCATTGAGGTCTTTTGAATCCAGCGGAATGCCTCTGGCTCCGTTAATCCCATCTTCTCTTGCAACAGACCTTTCGCCCGATCCACCCGCTTGCGCGTCTCAAACTGTTCGGTCAAGGAAGCAACCTCTGCTTCCAGTGAGGCAATCTCACGCGAACGTGACAGTGCGATTTCTACTGCTGGAATGAGATCTTCCGGGGTAAAGGGCTTAACGACATACGCTAATGCTCGGGCATCGCGCGCCCGTTCAACCAGTTCTTTTTGGGAAAAGGCCGTCAACATAACAATGGCAACTTGACGTTCTGCAAGAATAGCTTGCGCTGCCGAAATGCCATCCAAACCAGGCATCTTAATATCCATCACGATTAGATCAGGATCGTGCTCCTGGGCCAGCTCAATAGCCTCTTCGCCGGTAGCGCCTTCGCCTACCACGGTATAGCCGGCCTCCTGCAAGGTTTCGACAATATCTAACCGAATAAGCGTTTCATCCTCGACGACTAGCGCACGCACCGCCGCCCGGTCATCATCGCTGGTATCAAAAACCGCGCCTGCGATCAGATCACTCATTCGTTCCTCCGAGCTCTTTCGCTAAACCGCCATCGGTTAGCTTTACACCCTATTAACTATAAACTGACGAACACTTTACCGCGATAGGATATCCACAGTCTGCAAGACTTCTTGCACGGCGATCTCCATCACGGGGAATTTCCTCAACGCACATGAAACGTTAGTGCGGAATATCCGCAGTAACGCAGCAATGAAAAAGTGCTCCCGGCGGGATTCGAACCCGCACACCCGGAGGCACCGCATTTTGAGTGCGGCGTGTCTACCAGTTCCACCACAGGAGCAGCGCGTACCATCCTACATGCTGCACGAGAATTAATCATCTCCACATCGCAGCCACAAGTAGGACCATCATCACATTAACCGTGACGATCTGGTACGTTGCCGAGGTTTTCCACCAAAATAGCGAAACCGCGCTCCTTAGCGTTCGCCAGAAAACATCTCGCCCATCTTGTGAATACGAATCGTATTCGTCGATCCCACCTGCCCCGGAGGCATACCAGAGACGATGACAACGCGATCCCCGTCCACAGCTAGCTCCCGTTCATGCAAGATAACATCCACCTGCTCCACCATGTGATCGGTATGAGCAACTTCCGGCGTGATGATGGACTGTATTCCCCAGGTCAGCGCTAGCTGCTGGCGCACATCTGCCGAAGGAGTGAACACTAACAGTGGAATACGGGCACGCAACCGAGCCATCCGTCGTGCCGTCTGCCCAGAAGCAGTGAAGACCGCTAAATACTTCACGCCGAGTGCTTCGCCAATATCCATTGCCGAGCGAGTAATGACGCCGTTGCGCGTGCGGTGAAGATTGCCGATCTTCGGGATAGATTGCAGCCCGTGCTCTTCTGTGAACTCAATAATCGAGGCCATAGTGCGCACACATTCAACCGGATACGCTCCGACCGACGTCTCTCCAGAGAGCATCACCGCATCTGCGCCATCCAAAATCGCATTCGCACAATCTGAAGTCTCAGCTCGCGTCGGAGTGGGTGAAGAAATCATAGATTCCAGCACCTGGGTTGCCACAATCACTGGCTTAGCAGAACGACGGGCAATCATGATCGCTCGCTTTTGCACCAATGGCACCTGCTGCAGCGGCAATTCCACCCCGAGATCACCGCGGGCGACCATAATGCCATCGAAAGCATCGACGATCTCATCTAAAACAGTGATCGCCTGCGGCTTTTCGATCTTGGCAATTACCGGAATCCGGCGGCCAACCGCGTCCATAATCGCATGGACGTCCTTCACATCATCTGCCGAACGCACAAAGGACAATGCGCACACATCAACGCCGACGTTTAACGCCCACTCTAAATCAACCTTATCCTTTTCTGACAAGGCCGGAACGGACACCGCCACACCGGGCAGATTTACCCCTTTGTTATTGGATACCGTCCCGCCGATGAGAACTTCCGTGCGCACCTGCGGCCCAGTAACTGAAAGAACTCGAACCCGGACCTTACCATCATCAATCAAGATAATATCGCCCGGCTTGCAATCTCCCGGTAGCCCCTTAAAGGTCGTGGAGACAAGCTCTTTATCGCCGGGGACGTCCTCGGCTGTGATCGTAAAAATATCTCCCTGTTCCAACAGCACCGGCCCTGATTCAAATGTTCCCAGACGAATCTTCGGACCTTGCAAATCGACGAGCACCGCAACAGCTTCACCAAGCTCGTCAGCCGCCTCACGCACCCACTGAATACGCTTTTCATGCTCGTCATGGGAGCCATGTGAGGCATTAATGCGGGCAACATTCATGCCTGCTTTTACCAGTTCAACGATACGCTCTTTAGAGTCAACAGCCGGACCAAGAGTACATACGATCTTCGCTCTACGCATAGCACCACCATACCTGACCAGCTCGTAGGGAGTGAAAACTAGTGCTTGGTTTCATCGCGATCATCTCCCGCATTACCTGTGGATAGCGCTGAATTACCAGCTATCTCCTTGCCGTCGATTTCAGTTTCTACATCCGATTCCGCGTCAGATACCTCGTCATCTTCAAGCAGCTCGTCAGCCATTGTTTGCTTTTGGTTTTCTGCCGCCTGGCGAAGATAGATCCCTTTGGCTTGCGGATGCTGACGCAGATACCGAGTACGGCACACCAACCCAATCACGGCCGCACAGAAGACCAGAATCGACACCCATACATTCAACCGCAATCCCCAAAAGATATGGGCCGTATCAATCCGTAAATTCTCGATCCATACCCGCCCTAAGGTGTATAGCGCGATATAGACGTACACTAATTGACCGCCACACAGATGGAATTTCTTCTCCAGAGTCAAGATCACCAGCACCGCTGCTAAGCACCACAGCGACTCATACAAGAACGTGGGATGAAAAGTCGTTCCTGGCGAATACCCCGCAGGCAGATGGACCGCATCAATGCGCAAGCCCCACGGAAGATCAGTTGGCCGCCCGAATAACTCCTGATTAAACCAGTTCCCAAAACGACCAATCGCTTGAGCCAGCAATAAACCAGGGACAACCGCATCACCAAGCGGGCTAAATCGTAAGCCACGCCGACGCATCGTGATATACCCAGCTAATGCCCCGCCTGCAACAGCACCCCAGATTCCAATCCCGCCTTGCCAAACGTAGAACGCGCGAATTGGCTCTCCTCCAGGGCCAAAATACGGATCCGGAGTAGTGATAACGTGATAGATTCGCGCACCGACAATCCCCCAAAGGACCATCCAGACGGCAACATCTACCACCACGTTTTGTGGCCCACCCTTTTTTCTATACCGACGATCTGCCCAAAACGTCGCAATAATAATTCCGAGGATAATCACCAAAGCATAGAAGCGGAGACTCAGTGGCCCCACGGTGATTTCATGGATCGGCGGAGATGGGAGAGCCTGAAACATCATTCAGTTTCCTTTGGTAGTCGTCACAGCTACATCACCACGCAAGACATGCGCACCACTGGCAATCTCGGCAGCAATCCGTTCAATAGTATCCAAGGCAGTAGGGGTGTCGCCATCGTGGTCAATTAACGTGCGCACAAGCGCTGAACCAACAATCACTCCGTCTGCATACTGCGCAACATCACGGGCCTGATCGGCATTTGATACCCCAATTCCTAGGCATACATTGCGCGCTCCGGCGCGGCGCGTGCGCGCAACGAGATCTTCGGCGCCGCTAGCTACGCGATCCTGTACACCCGTAACCCCCATGCGGGAAGCCGCATACACAAAACCGCGAGTATGCCCGACCGTATATGCCAATCGTTCATCCGTTGATGAGGGGGCAACCAAGAAGATTCGCTCCAGGCCGTAATCATCCGAAGCCGCAATCCATTCAGCCGCCTCATCGGGTACTAAATCCGGAGTAATCAGACCGGCCCCTCCGGCATTCGCCAAATCCCGAGCATAACGTTCAATACCATAGCGGAATATCGGATTGTAGTAGCTCATAATAACGACTGCTGCCCCAGTATTCGCAACTGCTTCAACTGCCCGAAACATATCTGCCTGACGCACACCTCGAGCCAACGCAGCCGTTGTAGCCTGTTGAATGATTGCCCCGTCCATCGTCGGATCAGAATAGGGCATCCCTAATTCAACAATATCTACCCCCGCATCAACGATCCGACGAGCAGCCGCAATAGAATCAGAGACGGAGGGGAAACCCACCGGCAAATAACCAATAAATGCCGCTTGACCAGCTTTCCGGCGTTCGTCAATAACCTGTGCGGTATAGCGCGTCATCGCTCCTCCCCCTGAGAATGATTACCCAAATCGAAATACTCCATTGCCGTGTACATATCTTTATCGCCTCGCCCTGATAAACACACCGCAATCGTCGGCTGCTGGCCAGATTCGGCTGCCTGACACCCCACTTTCATGGCAACAGCTAGCGCGTGAGCAGATTCAATCGCCGGAATGATTCCCTCGCTACGCGCCAAAGCACGGAACGCCGTCATCGCCTCAGCATCTGTAACAGGCCAATACTCCGCTCGCCCGCTAGCAGCCAACCAGGCATGTTCTGGGCCCACCCCTGGATAATCTAAGCCTGCCGAAATCGAAACTGACTCAATCGTTTGCCCGTCATCGTCTTGAAGTAAATATGTTTTTGCCCCGTGCAATACGCCAATCTCGCCCTGGGTAATAGAAGCAGCGTGGCGTCCACTTTCTGCTCCTTCTCCTCCGGCTTCCGCACCGATCAGTCGCACGGTTGGATCATCAAGGAAGGCGTTAAACATCCCAATCGCGTTGGAGCCACCCCCGATACAAGCAGTAACAACATCCGGTAGCTCACCTGTTATATCAAGGATCTGTGCTCGCGCTTCCTCACCAATGATTTTCTGTAAATCACGGACCAACGTCGGGAAAGGATGCGGGCCAGCGGCTGTACCGAAAATATAGTTAGTGGTATCGACATTCGTTACCCAATCGCGGAAAGCCTCATTAATGGCGTCTTTTAAGGTGCATGACCCCGAATCAACTGCGACGACATTCGTTCCTAATAACTGCATTCGGGCAACATTCAATGACTGGCGTTGGACGTCTTTCGCCCCCATATAGATCGTACATTCCAAGCCCAACAAAGCCGCCGCTGTTGCCGTCGCGACTCCATGCTGACCCGCACCCGTCTCGGCAATAACTCGTTTCTTCCCCAGGGAACGGGTGAGGAGAGCCTGACCCAAAACATTGTTGATTTTGTGCGATCCGGTATGGTTGAGATCTTCTCGCTTTAGAAAAACCCGCGCGCCTGCACAATACTGCTCACCGAATCTCTCCGCCTGCGTCACAATTGAGGGGCGCCCGGAATAGCTCCGATGCAGATGGTCAAGCTCCGTGATGAAATTCGGATCGTCTTTGAGCGCTTCCCATCCGTTTTCTAGATCTGTTAACGCTTTTTTGAGGGCTTCTGGGACAAAACATCCCCCAAAAACATCAAAGTATGGACCATGTGCTTTGGAAAACAGCATTATGCCTTCTTCTTTTTATTGCGGTGAGACGGAATAGCCGACGCTACGTTCAATCTATAGCAACACGTTTATGCCGTCTTCTTCATCGTATGCATCTGGTGTTACTAAATCGAATCCAGCGAGGGATGCTGCCCGGCGGCAACCATATCCCGCACTGCCTGCAAGGGATCGCGATGGGTGACGAGGGCCTCTCCCATGAGAACCGCATCGGCTCCAGCTCGGGCATAGTTCAACACATCCTGCGGATGGGCTACTCCAGACTCCGCCACCCGAACGACATGGGAAGGAACAATATCAATCACCTGATCGAAAACCCGCATATCGACGTCTAAGGTCTTCAAATTCCGCGCATTGATCCCCACAACCTGAGCTCCAGCATCTAAGGCTCGCACGGCCTCTTCCCTGCTGTGGGCCTCCACCAATGCCGTCATGCCTAGTGAATGAGTGCGCTCGATAAGAGAGGTCAACACTGTTTGTTCTAAGGCGGCAACAATCAGGAGAACCAGATCTGCACCATGCGCCCGAGCTTCCCAGATCTGATACGGCGTAACAATAAAATCCTTACGCAATATTGGAATATCGACGGCGCGCCGCACGGCATCCAGATCGTGAAGCGATCCACCGAAACGGCGCTCTTCCGTCAACACCGAAATCACCGCAGCCCCGCCCTGCTCGTACAATGCGGCGAGCTGAGCGGGATCCGGAATATCTGCCAAAGCCCCCTTTGACGGGCTCTTTCGCTTCACTTCCGCAATAATCTGAACGCTGCGATGTTCGGCAGGCTTTAATGCGGCCAGAGCATGACGGGCTTGCGGCTGACGAGCCACGATTTCTTTGAGCATATCAAGGCTTACCGCAGCTTCTCGCACCGCAAGATCCTGACGAACCCCAGCAATGATGTCGTCTAATACCGTCATGTCTCTCACCTCATATATTGACAAACTAGCTGGCCGGACCAGATAACCGAGCGGCTAGCTCAATGGCCTTTAGAACTGCTCCAGCTTTATTCTGCGTTTCGTTGTATTCATAATCGGCATGCGACTGTGCAACAACACCGGCACCGGCCTGCACTTGAGCATGGTTCCCGGTAATAATCGCAGTGCGAATCGTAATTGCCAAATCCGTATTACCGGAGAAATCAAAGTAGCCCGTAACGCCGCCGAAGATTCCCCGCAGTGCTGGCTCAAGTTCGTCAATCATCTCAATGGCACGTTCCTTTGGCGCGCCGGAAAGCGTTCCCGCTGGGAATGTTGCCTGCAAGGCTTGCGGAATCGTCACATCCTCACGCAAGGTTCCCGTCACCGTTGAGGTCAAATGAATGACGTGCGAAAGCACCTTGATTGCTCGGCGATCCACAACCTCAATCGTGGCTGGATCACAGATTAGACCTAAATCATGCTCCGACAGTTCCACCAACAGTTCATGTTCATGGACTTCTTTCGGATCAGCCTGCAGATCAGCAATAACTGCTGCGTCTTGCCGTGGATCGGCGGGGCGCGGGCGCGTTCCTCCGATGGGGAAGGTCATCACCTGTCGATCCTTCACCCGCAAAAGCGTCTCCGGTGAAGAACCGACGAGCGTAAATGAGCCCTCGTGATCATCTGGCAAAACGACATAGAACATGTACGGGCTGGGGTTAATGGAACGTAAAACTCGATATACGTCCACAGGATCTGCCGGGCATTCGACATCGGCACGTTGCGCAATAACCACTTGGGTAGCTTCACCGGCATTGATGTAATGCACGGTCTGTTCAATTGCCCGAGCAAATTCTTCTTTCGTCACTCGCCACTGCGGCTTTGGCCCCGACGCATCGCCATCTACTACCGCAGGGTGGATCGTCTGAGCCGTATTCAACTGCTGGCGCATAGCCTCAATACGGGAAAGCGCATCTGCCCAGGCTTCCTCAATACCCGCTGCAGTGCCGTTGCGGTTGATCGCGTTGGCAATTAGCCATACACAGTTGTCCTTATGATCGACGGCAACAAGATCGTCAACTAAGGTGAGTACAGCTTCTGGCGTTTGATATTCCTTTACTGCCTCCCGACGCAACTCTGGATTCCATTCGTAGAGCACATCCCAGCCGATCGTTCCCACTAAGCCGCCGGTTAATGGCGGCAGATCTGCAATCGGCTCAGAGGACAACACATCCAGTGCAGATTGGAGCAGCTCCAAGGTGCTACCTTCACGGGTAATCCCCTCCGGCACATCTCCGTACCACCGGCTCACTCCGTCGCGAGTCACCATCCAGGCACGCGCTGCCACACCGATAAAGGACCATCGGGACCAACCATCTCGCTCTGCGCTCTCCAACATAAAAGTGCCTGGTTGTGACAGTGCCAAAGTCCGGTACAAGCTCACCGGCGAGGCATCATCAACGAGAACTTTCATAGCGACGGGAACAACGCGCCGAGTCGCTCCTAACTCAAGGAACTCCTCACGCGGAGGATAAATCTCCCCCCATTGACGATTGTTCACTGCGGTTTTCTCCTTATCTATTCGCTATGGCTATACCATATGGTGCTCGGTGGTCACGGGTAATGCTCCACCGGCGTCGAAACATCGCCACGTGCCGGTATGGCATGCGGCATCAATCTGCGTGACCGTCAACAAGATAACATCTCCATCACAGTCTAATTCCGCAGAATGAACAAGCTGGATAGCTCCTGAGGTGTCGCCTTTGCGCCAATACTGCTGACGAGAACGCGACCAATACCAGGCGCGTCCAGTTGATAGCGTCCGAGCGAGAGCAATTTCATCCATCCACCCCACCATGAGAACATCCCGGCTGCGCCGATCCTGAACAACAGCCGGCACTAAACCGTCATCGGTAAAGCGGATACGTGCCCGAATCTCATCAGAAAGAGTATCGACGCCTTCGGTGTCTAACCCCGAGGGCGTATTCGTACTCGCTGGCACGGTGTTCTTATTCACCCAAAACCTCGAAGCCAGCCGCCCGCAGAGCAGCTTTGACCTCAGCAACCGTCACAACCCCGAAGTGGAATACCGAGGCCGCGAGTACCGCATCAGCACCAGCTTGGGCAGCCGAAACAAAATCCGCAACACATCCGGCACCGCCCGAAGCAATGATCGGAGCGCTGATAATCTTCCGAGCTTTTTCAAGTAATTCAATGTCATAGCCGGTGGTCATGCCGTCGGCATCCATTGAGTTGAGGAGGACTTCCCCGGCGCCGCGTTCCACAGCTTCAACTGCCCATTCGAGAGCATCCCGCCCCAGCCCTTGTGTGCCTCCATTGATCGTCACTTCAAATCCTGAAGGGCACCCTGGCGCGCGGCGTGCATCTACCGATAACATGATTGCTTGCGGGCCAAATTCCTCAGCGATTTCGGTTAGCACCTCGGGGCGAAGCAACGCCGAGGTATTGATGCCAATCTTTGACGCGCCAGCCTCCATCAGTTCACGGACATCTTCTACATTGCGAACCCCGCCCCCGACGGTGAACGGGACCGTCACCACCTGTGCGGTACGCCGGACGACCTCACGCATGGTTGCGCGCCCCTCAACAGAGGCAGAAATATCCAGGAAACCCAGTTCGTCAGCACCCATCTCACAGTAACGTTTGGCGAGCTCTACTGGATCTCCGACGTCTTTAATATCGGCGAAATTCACGCCTTTTACTACCCGCCCGTCTTTTGTATCAAGACAAGGAATAACTCGAATACCAGCCCCCATCAGCCCTCCCCTAAGTTGAAGTTTCGCTTCATGGTAACAACAACTAAGGTACAGACCATGGGGTCTATCCACAGTGTGAACGCTAGGGGATCACGGCAGCAGATCATTGCTAAAGTCTGTGCAGCTGCCGCCGAACACTCACTTTTTATTATTGGGATTGACGGACGCTCCGGTGCTGGAAAAACCACCTTGGCCCATGAGATCGCACAACAGTTGCTCAGTGAACTCAATGCGGAGGAAGCTACCCACAATCGTGCCGAATCCCCCGTAGCTTCCTGTTCGGTTCCCTCGCCGCCCGCTATTGTCACTATCGAAGTTGAAGATTATATTCGGGGCTGGGATCGTCTCGTTGCCGATATTCCGTATCTGGCAGTTCTCCTCGCTGAGCTGCGCCAAAACGGATACGTCTGGGCGCGCCCGTGGGATTGGCAGGCTAACCGCCCTGGGCCGCTGCGTCGTCTGCCGCAATACGGGTATGCGCAGCGCATTATTGTGGTTGGCAGTGGAGCAATATCGGCCCACCTTTCCACGCTGCTCGATTGCAGAATATGGCTAGAGGCCAGTAGCGATCTTCGCCAGAGCCGAGTGCGCTACCGCGATGCCTACGATTGGTCAGCGTATTGGCAGGTATGGGCGCAGGCAGAAGAACAGCTACGCGCTGAGTCTGCTTCAGATGCGCGTGCAGATTATGTGCTGCACACCGATGAGCCGGAAACACTGCCGTAATCACAATCAGGTTGGACCTTTACTTTTCCCTCCCTGGTGCAAATATAAAGGAAATTGCTACCGCTTTCCCCCTCCCCTATATGCGGTCCTATCGCCTCGTATTTTCCTGTTATGCGTGATTCCTTTTCCCCTCTCATGGCGAGAATAATTACTGCTGCCAGCTATAAAAACAGATATAGCCCAGCTAGCACAGATATGAAGATATGAGAAGAGAGATGAAATCTGGAGAGGAAAAGCGCAAACACCCAAGGCTCACCCATCGCTGCTCTCTCGGTGTACGTAATTCAGTCTGCCGCTGCAGGTGCTGCCGCCAAAATATCGACGACAAGGGCGCGATCTCCGCCTCCTTGAGCTAATCGCGACGGAATCGCCACCACTATTCGACTCCCGACGCGCGCATCCAGTAAAGCATCGCGCAAACCAGGGAACACTTCTGGCATGTTCAGTAACGCCGGTTTCCCTTGCTGCCAGGTATTTTCTCGAACCTGACCGTTTGCATCTGCGAGGACGTAATTGACGACAACAGCATCATTTTCACCAATTTGTGCGCCCTTACCTGTGATGACGGAGTTGTAGACCAATTCAGAAACAGGCCCGCCACCCGCTGTAATCGTCGGTATGCCAGAGACAATATCCACCGCTGGCATACCATCATGCGCCGGAATCGCTGCATGCTCCTGGGGCAACGAGGTTGGCAAAATATCAATGACGCTCACAACAGCGCTGTATTCACTTTCAGGTTCCGTGACGATCAGCCGACTTCCTTCTCGCTGCCCGATAACGTCAGAATAAAACCGCGAAAGCGCATTTGGCGTTGCAAAATTGACGATTAACGTACGCCCATGCTCTTCGGGGGTTGCGCGTGCCGTAACGTGAAAAGCCGTCAGGGATAACACCACCGGAGATTTTTCTGTAATCTCGCGCCCTTGCCCCGAACGATCAACCGCCAGCGAACGCGTCCCCGGCGTTGAGTGCTCATCGAAATGTGGTTTTCCGCTGAGCGTCAGCACCGGAGTTTGCCCCAATTCCCCGGAAGTCGTCATGACAAAATCCTGCGGGGAATGTTGCAGCCGGTAGCTCACCGTCGATCCAACGAAGCCTAACCACAGCCCTAGGATGATTCCACCGATATAGAGCACGATACGCCGACGATTCATGAATCAATACCTGCAATCAACTCATCAACTCGTGAATCGGCAAAACACAGTGGATCAGGGAGCAAAACACCTCGTGATCCCTCATCCTCTAGTAACCGCAGGTTCAACCAATCCACCAGATAATCGCGACGCCGATCCATCGCAGCGGCAACAAAATCGCCGCGCAACTTCGCCCGAGTGGTTTGCGGAGGAATTGTACGGGCTTGTTCTATTCGCTCTACCGGAACAATCATGTGGAGTGCGCCGCTGGCTTCCAACCGTTGCCGAAGCCCATAAGGCGTAATATCGTGCCAGGCCAGATCGAGACGGGCAACCCGCGGATCATCCCAACTCACGCCCGAACGCTCACAATAGCGTTGCAGAGTGTAGCGTTTAGCAACCCAGTCAATTTCCCGTACCAGGCTCTGCACATCACCGGATTCCATAGCATTGAGCGCCCGCGCCCACAGATCAAAAACATAACGGCGCGTCGCATCGAGCTGGTCAAACCAGCCGTGGCGCTGATAATGCGTGACAACGACCTGGTATATTTCCCGCTGAATATCCAGAGCCGACATTGCGCCAGAATGAGCCAGCGGCAGCGGCTGCCTCCCCGACAGATCTGTGCAGACCGTGCGGATCGCCTGCACAGGATCGGCTAACGTACACTCCGGCACGGCGGCTCCCGATTCCAGTACATTGAGCACGGCTTCCGTCATGCCAATTTTTAATGCGAGCGTCGCCTGGCACATGGAGGAATCCCCCACGATGACGTGCATTCGACGATAGCGTTCCGCGTCAGCATGCGGCTCATCGCGGGTATTAATCATCGGGCGCGTGCGGGTAGAGGCCGCCGAAATCGCATCGTCCATGTGGTCTGCGCGCTGGGATAACGCGAAATGCATACCAGTATCATCCTGGCGCAGATACCCATTACCGACGAGAAGCTGCCGAGTAACGAAAAACGGGATCAGGGCATCGATCCGAGAACGAAAATCTCGCCGACGCCGCAGCAAATAATTTTCATGACATCCGAAGGCATTGCCATAAGAATCTCGATTATTCTTCAGTAAGTGGATACGCCCAGCAATCCCCTCATGTGCTAGCTGGGTATTAGCTTGCTCAGCAAGATGAGCAAAAATCGCATCCCCAGCCCGATCATTCGCAATCAGATCAGCAATATCATCACACTCAGCCGTGGCATACTCCGGGTGCGCTCCCACATCGAGATATAGACGCGAGCCGTTGGGTAAAAACGTACTTGTGGAGTGGGTATGTGCCACTACCGAAGCAAAGAGCCGATGCGCGCTTTCCTCCGCATCTAACGGAGCTTCACTACCCGAGGTCGACGCACAAAAGATTCCGTACTCGGTTTCCACTCCAATGACGCGACGCGGGATCACTGGCCGCCCTTTTGAACAAACCCCTGCACAAAAGACGTCGCATTTTCTTCCAAGATGGCATCGATATCGTCAAGAACATCGTCAACGTTGAATACCGTAGCTGCCACCGCTGGAGTCGGTACGTCATTATTTTCCGATTCCTCTTCACGCCGACGGACCTGACGAAACTGTTGTTCGGACATGCGCTCCCTTCCTTCTGGTGGCTACTCTAGTACACCTGGATCGCGGCTAACAGAGAACCGGATATGGGGATTATTCACATCCGTTTCGCCTCGTGAATTACAGATCACCGCTGCTCGCGAACTGCGGCCAATATATCGGCTAACGCCCCCTCCTCAAGGACGCACCCCAGCCGATCAGCACAATATGCGGCTGGATCAGCCATTGCCACTCGGAGTAAATCGGTACCGTCGTCAACCGTCACGCTATCCCATCCGGCGCATTGCACCTGCTTTGCAAATCGACGGATGAGCCCTCCTCGCAGGTATGCCCGCGTAGATGACGGAGCATAACGCACCGCATGGTCAACCTCAGAGGTGCTCACGATGCGTTCTACCTGACCAGCGGCCTCCAACCGAGCCACGATGGAGCGTTCTGGCCGTAAATCATGCCATTGCAAATCGCAGGCACGCAGCTTATCGTGATCCCACGATCCGCCTAGACGCTGACGTAGCGATTCCAGAACCTGATATTTGGCAATCCATTCCACCCGTCGGGCCGCCCGCATCATATCTGTGCGCAGATCATCTAAAACTTCTTGCCATATCTGGAGCACCTGTGCGGTTTCTTCATCGTTCATCCCATGCCGTTCCACATGCTCACGTGCCGCATCGAGATAAATCTGTTGAATGGCGATGGCACTCTGAGAGCGCCCATCAAACATATCCACTTCCCGACGAAGTTGCGGATCATGCGAGATTTCCCAGGTGGCTCGCACCGGATCATTGAGCAAGATGCTATCCCACTCCAGCGGAATCTCTCCCGATTCAATCAGGGAAATGACGAGTGACGTCGTACCCACCTTAAGGAGATTCGAGATGTCAAACTGATTGGCGTCTCCCCCGATAACGTGCAAGCGGCGCCACCGAGCGTGCGCATGCGGCTCATCGCGAGTATTGATAATCGGACGATTAAAAGTGGTTTCCAAACCGACATCATTTTCGACGAAATCGGCCCGCTGCGAAATCTGAAAACCGGCATATTCACTGCGTTGCCCTAAACCAACCCGACCCGTTCCACACAGAATCGGACGGGTGACGAAAAAGGCGGTGAGGTAGCGGATAACGTCCGTGAAATCCGCATGACGTTCCATCAAATAATTCTCATGGCAGCCGTAAGCGGCGCCTTTACTGTCGGTATTGTTCTTATACACCACGAGGTGGTGACCTTGCTCCTCGGCACATTTCATGGCATGACGGGCAATGACTTCACCAGCCCGGTCCCACAGCACAGCTTCGCGCGCGCTGGCCACTTCCGGCGCAGAATACTCGGGATGAGCGTGATCCACATAGAATCGGGCGCCGTTGGTTAAGACGGCATTGGCTGGGCGAATCAGTGCCTGTTGCGCTGGTGTTGGACGCGGCATCCGGCAGATGACGCCCTCGGTATCTGGCGCGCTCGCGATCGGATCATCAGTGAGTTGTGATGGATGTGCGCTGGCGCGATCTAAGCGATACCCACGGGCATCACATAGAGGATCTTCACTGCGATAATCCCAGGGAATTGCCCCTGCCCTACCGCTGGCGCTTCCAGCTTGAGCGTAGGCCTGCACCAACTGGGTTGACCATACAATCGGGTTATTCATTCCGCTTGGTTCACGCCCTGGTGCTTTGTGATTCTCCGCATGGCCGCGAGCATGTATAACAGTTGAGGAATTCGGCATCGGAGTAGCGGTTAGCGAAGATGACTCACGATCTTCTCGGCAGATTCCAAACTCAGTTTCTAAGCCCATAATGCGATGAACACTCATGACTGCTCCCGTTCAGCTTCCGAGGGATATTCTCCAACGTTTTCCCCTGGCACATCCCCTAACGCCGCTTGCTGTTCCTCCTGTGATGGCGAGCTGAGGATCTCACTACTTGCGCAGATCGGGCGCACATTTGCTACCGGCCACGGTGTATGCCGACCATGAATACGCGCCCACTCTTGCGGATTGGTGAGCTGGGTTATTTCGTCATTTTGTTTTACTTCATCGTAAATTGCAGCCCGTATATGCGTCATCGAAATTCCCCGCTGACCGCTTTGTAAGAAATCCTTAATCGCATATTTCTTTGCCCGATCCACAATGGCAGCAAGCATGGCTCCCGATACGAAATCACATACGTAAAGCCTTTCGCGCTGGCCATTTACATAGGTCAACTCCACGAACTCCATTTGTGTTGTGCGTTCAAAAAGCATATCCACAGCTTCGCGTGCCATAGTTTCTACCGCTGCCGCCGCCGATCCACAGCGGTTAATCTCTGCCAGGTGAATAGGCAAATCGGGAGTGAGGTACTTCAGGATAATCTCTCGTGCGCCGGATCGCGTCGGGCGATCAATGCGGATCTTGGCATCGAAACGACCCGGACGTAAAATCGCCGGATCGATCATATCTTCTCGATTCGACGCCCCAATGACGATCACGTTATCCAGCTGTTCGACTCCATCAATTTCCGTCAATAGCTGAGGAACGATGGTTGTTTCGACGTCCGACGAAACTCCCGAGCCACGGGTACGGAATAAGGCTTCCATTTCATCAAAGAAGATCACGACCGGAATACCGCTAGCCGCTCGATCGCGCGCGCGGGCAAAGATTTGGCGAATCTGCCGCTCGGTTTCTCCGACGTATTTATCCAGCAATTGTGGACCTTTGATATTGAAGAAATACGAACGCGGCTGGTGGGCATATCGCGATAGTTGCGTTTTACTCTTTGCTGGATCCTCCGACGCTGCCGCTTGATTACGCTGTGCGACTTTTTCGGCGATAGAGGTCGCCACCGCCTTGGCGATAAGGGTTTTTCCAGTACCAGGCGGGCCGTAAAGTAGCACCCCTTTCGGAGGTTTAAGACCGTGTTCGCGATAGAGTTGCGGATGTTCAAAAGGCAATTCGATACTGTCGCGAATCTGCTCAATTTGAGCATCTAATCCACCAATATCAGCGTAGGTAACATCGGGAATTTCCTCTAATAGCAGGTGTTCCACATCTGGTCGTTCCACATGCTCAAGGACGTATCCTGCTTTCATATCCGCCAGTACGGTATCTCCGAGCCGCACGCCACGATCCATTAACCGACCCGATAACCGCATGACGCGCTCATCGTCAGCCCCATAGCGCACAACCACCCGCTCGGAATCAATAACTAACGCCACTGTGGCAAGGCTTCCGATACGATCGTAGGATTGCGTGCCGATCACCACTAATGACTCGTTCAAAATGAGTTCTTGACCAGGACGGATAGATCCTAGGTCGATTAAATGCGAAACAGCGAGAATCATCTGCCGCCCATTGACCATCGCTAAAATTTCCCGACGGTCATGGTTGGCACTGATGAAGGTTGCAATCGATCCAGGCGGTTGGGATAGCCGTTCTACTTGAGCATTCAGGTCAGTGATGCGTTGGCGCGCTTCTTGTAAACCACGGCTGAGACGTTCGTTTTTCTCTAAAACCGAACTCAGGGTTGCACGCAACGAAAATATCTCGCCGTTTTCCAGTGAATCAGTGTGCTCCGTCATGGGCATCCTCTCCCTGTGCTGGATATGGCTCGGTTACTGTTACTGTTTCAGTTTCTGGGCGTATTGTTTGCTTGGCACTTGCCGACACATCATCGCATTGTGAGGTAGCGAGCCGAGAAGGCACAGACGAAGAATCAGGAGAACAACAGCCCGGATCATAGGATTGTTCAGTTTCCCATGAGCGTTCTTTAGCTGCTTCCTGGCGGGCGGCCGCTCGCTGGGCATAGCGTTGCATATCACGTTCACGCAGTTCCGCTGCAATCCGTTCATCCATCGCACGCGCGTTTTCACCAGGCGCCGACGTTCCACTTATCTCCACATCCGCACGATGGGCAATATCTCGACGGATTTTACGCAGCTTGCGCTGTGCGATCTCTCGCTCATTCATCTCCTGAGCTGAATTCTCACTCCAGGATAGGGCCTCACTATGTGCTGCTGGCGCCGGCCGCCGACTCGGAATTAACGGGTAAGAATTACGCGCAATTCTGCGGGCAAACACCAAAAAGCCAGTGTGAGCGACCATCGAATGATTTGGGCGAACTGCAAGACCATCCAAATGCCAGGTGCGCACCATCGATTCCAGTGCTTCCGGTTCGGTAAAGGCCTGAGAATCTCGCAGCATTTCCACAAATCGCGATAGTTGCGTCGTCGTTGTTACATATCCAATAATGACTCCGCCGCTGCGCAATGCCTGAGCAGCCGCAGTGATACATTCCCACGGAGCGAGCATATCTAAAATGACATGATCGAGGCTTTCCTGCTCCATTTCAGATAACACGTCATTTGCATCGCCGATGCAGAGCTGCCACGGAGGGCACTGCGGTCCATACCATGAGAGCACATTTGCTTGAGCAATCTCAGCAAATTCGGGGCGGCGCTCCACTGAGGTCACCTGGCCACTTTCACCCACGGCGGCAAGCAGGGATAAGGTCAGACCCCCTGAGCCCACTCCGGCTTCCAGGACGCGCGCCCCAGGGAAAATATCGCCATGTTGAATGATCTGCCCTGCGTCTTTCGGGTAAATCGGAGTAGCTCCGCGTGGCATAGACAACACATAGTCGCATACCAAGGGGCGCATTAACTGCAAGCTGTGACCAGATTGCGTCACCAGTATTGTCCCCTCAGGTTGCCCAATAACCTCGCGATGATAAAAGTTTCCTCGGGTGGATTGGAAGTAACCATCTGTGGTCAACATCGTGGTGTACTTGCGACCTTTAATATCAGTGATCTGCACTCGCTCACCGGCACGAAATGGACCGCGGCGACGTTCTGCCCCATACGGGTGTGGATAAGTACTCATCACTGCTATCTTACCGACCGCATCTTCACAACCGCGGGTATGGTGAGAGAATGAGTTCACATGCTGCTATTTCACCGAGTCGGGCAAGCGACTTTCGTACCTGCCCTTTGAAGTTTCGCCTGCGGAGTATTGATCGCATTACCGAAAAGCCCACTCCTGAGATGTTGCGCGGGACGCTAGTACACTCCGTCCTGGAACACATCTTTGATGCGTGCCCTGAACAGCGCACTGAAGATCACGCCCAATCCTTACTCCTTCCCCGTTGGCAGGCCCACCAACAACGCCACCCCAAGGACGCAGAGATCTTTTCCTCACAAGCAGACATTGACTCATGGATTGAATCAGCTCGCCCACTAATAAGCCGATATTTCACTCTTGAGCAGCCACAGTATCTCCAACCTCATGCCCGAGAATCTTTCGTCAATGCCGTACTACCTTCAGGATTGGCGATACGCGGAATTATTGATCGTCTCGATATTGCTCCCAATGGGGCGATTCGCGTCATCGATTATAAAACTGGTCGTTCTCCACGCCCAGAATACCAGCGCAGCGCCATTTTCCAGATGTGTTTTTATGCTGCTGCGCTCGTCTTTTCTGGCAAGGATCTGCCGGCTCGCACGCAACTGTTATATCTCGGGGATGGGCGCACCCTCACCTACGATCCGCATAGCGATGACGTTAAGGCCATCGAATCAGAGATCAACACACTGTGGGCGCAGATCCGAGCCAGGCTAGATAATGGGCACTTTGAAGCGCGGCGCAACCCATTATGCCAATGGTGCGATTTCCAAGCGATATGCCCTGAATTCGGGGGGCAGCCGCCGCAAATGAGTGAGCAGGGCGCCGCCTATTTACTGACGGCAGAGATCTCCACCTCCTCAGCCCAGCACAATGCGCACGGCGATAGCTCAGCCCATCAGTTGATGTAATTTTTCTTCGTCCACCTGCGTCAGGGATGAGATCAGTTGGACGCCGGGCAACTGCGGGAGTTTTACATGAAGTGGAACTCCTACCGCCCGCCCACCAGAGGCATGGGCTGCTGTTAACCCAGGAATCGAATCTTCGAAGATCAGGCAGCGGGAAATATCCACTCCGAGGCGTTGAGCTGCACAGCGATACGGCTCAGGATCAGGTTTACCGGCTAGTCCTTCATCACCAGTAACACAGACGGTTAGCGCTCCCTGAGGGCTATTGGCTAAGGTCAAATCGGCAAACGAACGGAATGACGATGTAACTAGCGCGCTGGGGATCTGCAGTTCGACCAACAAGGTCAGGAGTTCTTGGGCACCAGGCCGCCACGGCATTCCTCGCCGACGCCCAAGTTCGGCAACCTTATCGGTAAGCAGCGTCCCTAACTGAGCTGGGCTGATCTCTAACTGCAATGCCTGACACAAATATCGGGTGGAATCCGTCAGAGACATCCCAATAATTGCTGTCTCATCGCCTCGTTTCCACGGGCGATCTAGGGCAGCAAAGACCTCTTCTTCAGCAGCAAACCACAGCTCTTCTGAGTCAGTGAGGGTACCGTCCATATCGAAAAGGACAGCCTGGGGCAACATATCTCTCGTCTCCTTATCAATAGAAATAAGCGCGGTCAACGCATGAATAGCTAGGTGCGAAAGCACGGGCGCAAGCTATCACCCGGCTCGCAGGGATTTAACTCATCCGCTCTCCCGAGATGCCATTCGTGTACCGTTTACTTGAGCCACCGTCACTCATTGTGCGTTATACGCAATACATCGTCGGCTATGCATCTCAGCATGTGGTAATTTCCCCATTAATACGCATTTATCAACCCGGTCCCTAAGAGGGCAATAACGGTAGCTGCCAGAACAAAACGATAAACCACGAAGATCGCGTAAGAACGAGTCTCTACGAAACGCAGGAATCCTACTATCACAGCAAACCCCACAATAAAGGCTGTAACAGTAGCGACTAATGTTGGTATCCCACCAACCTGTGGCCCCGTCCCGTCATCAGATAAAAGCCGGTAGAAACCAGACCCCATAATAGCTGGAATCGCCAACAAGAAAGAAATTCGCGCCGCCGCGGATCGAGTGTACCCCAAAGCCAAGCCGACGGTGATCGTCCCGCCAGAGCGCGAGACCCCTGGGATCAACGCCATCGACTGCGCAAAACCTAAAACCACGCCATCGCGTACAGACATCTGCTCCAGCGGAATCGCCCGACGCCCCAGCCGATCAGCTACGCCAAGCAAAACCGCGAAGATAGCGAGCATAGCGGCTGTTATATACAAATTGCGGAATACGGAGTCGATCTTTTCCTCCAGCAATAATCCCAGAACGACAATCGGAATCGTCCCGAAAATAACGATCCAACCTAGGCGCACATCCGGATTGGCTGACGGAACTCGCCGCGGCGGTGAAACCACCGGCAATGAGCGAAACCACGCGCTAATAATGCGCACAATATCGCGCCAAAAATACAGCACAACAGCCGTCTCAGTGCCGATTTGAGTCACAGCCGTAAAAGTCACTCCCGGATCGCCTAAGGATGGAAACAACTCCCCAACAATACGCAAATGTGCCGACGATGAGATCGGGAGAAACTCCGTCAATCCTTGAACGATTCCTAACACAATGGCTTCAAAAATACCCACCCGCCTAGCCTAACCCCGCGATTTTTCTCCTCGTGCATTAGGCTCTGGGATATGAAGCACATCTTTCTCGGACACAGCGGTCTACAAATCGGCCATATCGGCATGGGGACTCTCACCTGGGGGCGAGATACCGAATCCAGCGACGCCCACCGGATGGTCGCCAACCTACTCGATCATGGCGGAAATGCCATCGACATCTCTGCCGTATATGGAGACGGTTTAGCACTTACCGTATTAGGCAGCGTCCTTGACGGCGCAGTAGACCGTTCAGAACTGTGCATCATCGGCCATGTCGGCACCTTCTTTCGTACAGATAGCGGAGCAGTTCGATGCAACACCGGGCGCGGCGCGCTGATGGCATCGGTAGAACAGATGCTTGAGCAATTGAAT
Source organism: Trueperella sp. LYQ143 (assembly GCF_046599595.1). NCBI lineage: Bacteria > Bacillati > Actinomycetota > Actinomycetes > Actinomycetales > Actinomycetaceae > Trueperella > Trueperella sp. LYQ143. The sequence continues at coordinate 26,041 of NZ_JBKIWR010000004.1, forward strand.
ACCAGCTATCTCGATGTGGTCAGTGTCGCCGGTATAGACCACCACACTCGATTCGAAGAAACCATTGAATCCCTCATCGCCATCGTTTCGGCCGGAAAAGCCCGATATATCAGCCTGAGTAACTTCCCCGCATGGCAAGTAGCCCGTTACGCCCAATACTTCACTGACCACCACGCCCCCATCTTGGCCGGCATCGGAACAGAATTTTCGGTTCTTGATCGGCATGCAGATCGGGATCTCACCGACGTCTGCGAGGAGTTTGGACTTGGAATATGCGCATATTCGCCGCTGGCCGGCGGGGTATTAACCGGCAAATATCGGCACACCATTCCTCCTACCTCACGGGCAGCAACAGAGCACCTGCGCTCAAGCGTGGAACGGCATCTTGAGGATAAACCGCGAAGAACCGTCGAAGCTATTGCCAAAGCTGCGGACGGGCTCGGGCGCACCCCCGCAGATATTGCACTAGCGTGGCTACTATCGCGCCCACAGGTCGCGTGCGCCTTCGTCGGAGCTCGCACCCACGCCCAATTCGATCAAATCCTCGAACTCGATATCTGCGAGCTTCCCGAGCCCGTACACCGCGCAATCTCAGATATTTCTTAGCCACTTCTCTTCGCAGCGCAGCCGCTTACCTCCTAGCCGCCGCAGAACGTAGCGAGCAGGCGTTATCCCCAATGACGAGAGCCATAGCTTTGGGGTGCAGCGGATCTTTGGGGTGCAGCGAATCTTTACTGCCCCCCCTAAAGCACATCGGCTGGAAATATCCACGTCGGTGTCAACGTAGCAAAAGGCCTCGGTGGCTACAATCTCAATAGCCACCGAGGCACGGCGCATATCCTTGGGAGATCCTGACCTGCAATCGCGATTAGCGATTGCCAGATTTCGCAGTTTTACGTTCTAATGACCACCGTCAGGACGACAACTCCGAGCTATTAGTCGTCTTCCTCGTCATCCTCATCGTCATATTCATCATCGAAATCATCGTCATACTCGTCAAAGTCATCATCATCGAGGTCATCATCGTCCTCGTCGTCCTCATCCTCATCGTCATATTCATCATCGAAATCATCGTCATACTCGTCGAGGTCGTCATCGTCCTCGTCATACCCGTCATAGGTATCTAAGGGACATTCGACGTGATACGTCGTGAACATAACATCGTCATAGAGGGTGTACTGGTCAGCGAGTTGCTCGCTGAGTGCAGCAAGTAACTCGCCACCATCCGGGCCATGCTGCTTAGCCGCCGTATGAAAATCGCGTAGCGCTGCAATGAGCGCTTCCAATTCGTAATCCGCTGCGTCCGCCATAGCTAGAAGCCTAGCCCACGACACGGGCAATAGGAAACCGTTAAGCGCCTATACCTGCTCAATAAATTCTCGCAACACTCGACACCCAAAATATAACGAGTCCACCGGAATACGTTCATCAACCCCGTGGAACATTGCTGGGAAGTCAAAATCCGGGGGAACTTGCACCGGAGCAAAGCCATATCCAGCAATGCCAAGACGCGCAAGAGCTTTATTATCTGTTCCAGCAGACAAAAGATACGGCAAGACTCGCGCGCCTGGATCACAGGCCTGCACAGCATGAACCATCGCATCCATAAAACTGCCCGACATTGGCATCTCGATACCGGCAGAATCATGCAACGTTCGTACCTGACACCCTGCAGCCAGCTCGCGAATTCGCGCATCGACTGCCTGCTCAGTACCGGGAATGGCTCGCACATCAACCGTGCCCACAGCATGCTGCGGAATCACATTTGCCATATAGCCACCATGAAGTTGCGTCAGATTAGCACCCGTGCGCAACGTGGCCGCTACATACGCCTGCGCCGGCCCTAAGGCCGCAACGATGGCTCCAATGCTTTCCTCATCCTGCGGATCAAAAGGCAATCCTGCCAATTCTGCCGTCTGTTCAAGCAAAGTGCGCACCGCTGGCCGTAGAACCAAAGGCCATTGTTCATTTCCAATTGCCGACATCGCATGCGCCAAAGCCGCAACTGCATTATCCGTATTGACTTGCGAACCGTGCCCAGCCGTTCCTTCCGCTCGCAATTCATACCACGTCAACGCTTTCTCTCCCGTTTGCACGAGATAAACACGGGTGCCATTGACGTAGGTGTTATATCCACCCACCTCAGAAATGGCATGGGTTGCTCCGGCAAACAGTTCCGGATGCTCAGATACCAGCCACTGCGCCCCCATCTTGCCGCCCGCTTCCTCGTCGGCAAAAAATCCAATGACGAGATCCCGCGGCGGAACCCAGCCAGTGCGCGCAATATCCCGCACAACCGCCAAGATCATTGCATCCATATTCTTCATATCAACCGCGCCGCGCCCCCAGAGCATACCGTCGCGAACGACACCCCCGAAAGGATCCACCGACCAATCCTCCGCACGCGCCGGAACAACGTCAAGATGCCCGTGAATGACCACCGCGCCACGCCGCTGCCCCGTCTGCGGATCACTCTCCACTTCCCGAAAACGCCCAGGTATGCGCACGATCACGGATTCGCGCCCAGGTTTTGGCGCATATATCTGCGGGGTCAAACCCACTTCAGTCAATAAATCCATCACATAGTGAGCCGCCGGTGTTTCGATCTGCTCACGCCCGTCATTGGAGGTGTCATATCGAATAAGCTGCTGGGCGATCTCCAGAACCTCTGAATAATCCTCATTCGTCTTCGTCATAACTCCACGACTCTCTTTTCTCGCTACGCACAACATGCCACGTATTGCCGCAATTTTTCATCATCATTATTGAACGTCACTGTAAGCATGCGGCGTTCGCGAATCAACAGCAGCAATTCCCTGCGTCCCGTAATACCGCGGATCTAGCGGCTTACCCGCTTTCATTTCGGCAATCATGAAATCCACAATTGCCTCTCGGAGATTGTCATACTTTTCTCCAGCCTGAAGTAGACGTTTATAGGGCGGATTGAGCTCTAACACAGTGTGAACCGTATGCAGATCATCGGCACAACCAAGATCCTGAGCAATCGGAGTTAACTGCTCTACCATCGCAAGAATCGTCTCACGTACAGGCTCTTGATTGCCGAAGTCATCCAAAATAAGCACGGCATCCATACCATAACGGGCTGCCCGCCATTTATTTTCATCGACGTACCACGGCGGCAGCGTTGGCAGGCTATGACCAGCGTCTAACTCACGAGAGAAATATTCGACGAGGCATTGGCAAAGGGCGGCAATCATGCGTACTTCAGTAATATTCGTTGCCGCGTCACACATTCTAAATTCCAGCGTCCCGTACTTAGGCGAGGGGCGAATATCCCAACGGACCTCATCGAAATGAGAGATCACGCCAGTTTTCATCATGTCTTCCGAGTAAGCAACGAGCTCTTCCCAGGTATCGAACTGATGCGGAGTGCCAGCCGTCGGGAGCTGTTGGAAAACCATTGCCCGATTATCCACATAGCCGGTAGCTTTCCCGTTCCAGAATGGCGACGAGGCCGTCAGGGCTTGAAGCTGAGCAAAACGGGTTAAACATGCGTTAAGAATGGGAAGCACTTTGGTTCGGTCATCAATTCCGACGTGGACGTGCGTTCCAAATAGCAGCATTTGACGGCCCCAGTATCGGGTACGGTTCACTAACTCGGCATAGCGCTCAGAATCAGTAACCCGTTGATAGACCGGATTGGCAAAAGGATGCGTCCCCGAGGAGGCCACCGTAATGCGCATTGGCGCAAGAATCGGCTCAAGAATATCTATTCCGCGTTGCAGATCATCCGCGCAGCCAGCAACTGTCTGATGTGGACGCGAAACCAATTCAACGGTATTGAGCAACATTTCCCCGTGAATAATCGACGTATCGCGTTCTAATTTACGGGTAAGCGCCAAGATGTAGTCGGCGGCTTGGCGTAGGTCATTGGAATCTTTATCAATGAGCTGCAATTCCCATTCGATACCCAGGGTTGACCGTGGTGATGACGCAAATTCCATTGTCATTCCTTACCTTTCTCATGGGAGGGGACGGGAGTTCTTCCCCCATCACATAACCGAAACAAAGACGGGCGTCGTGCCGTATCTAGCGGCTAGATCCCTCCGACATACACCTCGCAGGCTAGTGTTGCCGGTAGCGCTCAACGAAACTTCGGATGAGCGTTTTACCTGCGGAATAATCCCGACCACCGCATTGCCGACGAACCGCATCGAGTTGACCAGGCCTAAAGTATTTCGACCCGTTGTAATAATCCAAGCGCAAATCTAATCCGGCTTCATCAATCTCAGGATGGAATTGCACCCCGTAGACGTTATCCCCATAGCGAATTGCCTGAACTGGGCACATATCGGACTCTGCCAACACGACAAAGGGAGCACACTGAGGAGCGATTGCTTCAGCATGCCCGACGATAGCGGTAAAACGCTGTGGCAGAACAGCGAAAACTGGATCTTTTTCACCGGCAGGTGTGCGCCGAATATCTACCGCTCCTAGTTTTTCAAAATGATCTTTCGTCAGCGGAATATTTCGCGAGATAGCCAGCGACTGGTGACCATAACAGATTCCTAGATACGGGAAATCTGCTGCGAGAATACGCTCGTTGAGTGCAAATAGACTTTCTTCCGTAGCCAATTGTTCCGGCGTTTTTGCCTGTGGATCATCAAAGAAACCATATTGCGAACCAGAAACGATCACTCCAGCAAACTCTGCCAGATCAAGGTGCGGGCGTTCGTCAAGGAAAAAATGACGCAGATCCCCAGCAGCTAACCCGGCGCTGCGAGCAACAACTGCATACTCATCGGCACGAATGGCAGCCGCCGTCGCTGGACGCGCGGCAAGAAAAGCAAAGGGTTTCATTCTGCTTCCTCCCGAAATAAGACCGCTTCTACCACGTCACGAGGCATATCCACCCCGAACCATAGCTGCTCGCATAGCGCTGCTTGTTCGATCAACATGTGCAAGCCTTCAACAGTCTGTGCGCCGCGTTCGTGAGCGGCCTGCAAAAGTGCGGTTTGCCGTGGATAATACACCGCGTCAGCCACAATATGCTGTGGGGTAATCACCGCTGGATGTATCGGAGAAATTCCTGCCATCTTCCCCATCCCCACACTCGTCGCGTTAATAATGATGGCAGATTGCTCGCACGCGTAGGCAACTTGCTCATGATGTGCGGAGTCAATCAGTGAGATCTCGGTATCACAATGCTCACGCAATTGTTCAATCGCCGCCCGTAAATACGGGCGGTCCTCAATATCGCGGTTAATAACAAAGATATGACGCGCACCGTCCAAGGCCGCTTGCGTCCAAATAGCACGCGCGGCGCCTCCGACGCCCAGGACCACGATATTCGTATCCTCGATCTGTGCCCCGCGGCGGCGAAGTGCATTGAGCATTCCTGCTCCGTCGGTGTTATCACCCCACAGCTCCCCATCACGCAAAGTAAATGTATTTATTGCCTGCATGAGAGTGGCAACCATAGAGACGTGATCCATCAGCGGCATCGCAGCAGTTTTGTGCGGCATAGTTAGATTGCCTCCGCGATACCCCAATGCCCGAATTCCAGCAAAAGCTGCCGATAATTCCGGAGTATCGAGCTCATGCACCACGTACACCGCGTCAATGCCTAACGCAGCAAAAGCGACGCTGTGCAAGAGCGGAGATTTCGAATGTCGGGCAGGCATGCCGATAAGGGCAAGCAACTGCGTATGACCGCTCGTTATCAAAGAGGGATGTGTCATGGGGGTATTCTTGCATGACTGGCTCAGCTAACGTTGTGGCGTTCTCTATGCGAAAACGTCTTTTCGGAGCACTTCACGGCACATTCAGCGGCATATCGCAGGCATATTCCCATCTCGTCTCGCAGCTTATGCACCGCACATACGCCACGAGAAAAACAAAAGCACTCTGTGGAAAAGATCCACAGAGTGCCTATTCGTGCGCGGAGGGGGACTTGAACCCCCACCCACTAATACGTGGACTAGCACCTCAAGCTAGCGCGTCTGCCTATTCCGCCACCCGCGCGGTGACGTTGCGAGAGCAACAGGTAAAAATGTATCACTGCCCGCCGAACCTTTCCACTTTCACCACTTGCCCTGGGATGTGATTTGAGTTATGCCTCATGTTTATCCATCGGACGGCTTTCTGCCATGTTTGGAAAAGAGGGTAGATTATTCCTATGGAAAAACGCGACTGTGAACAGGCTGCACCTACAGGGCAAACCCAGGATACAAACGAAAATACCGCGTCATGCGCTTATACACCGCCCTATACCAATGCCACTCCTAGCAAGGGCGGCATTGCTGGTGCCGATAGCAGCATTCCTTCATGCGCATGCTCTTCCCAGAGCCTCGCTGATAACGCTGATTCACACGCGGAACTCCCCCAACGTTTCGGAGATCCCACCCGCCCGGAGGAGCTAGTGCGGATCTTCCACCGCACGTATGGGTTACCTATCGTTGATGATGGCCCCAATGCGGATCGGGAGCGTATTCACATGCGGCTGAGCCTAATTGCCGAAGAATTCGCCGAGCTCGTTGGAGCGGCCTATGGTCAGGCGGCACGCCAGCATATAGAAACAGCTTTCCAGCAAGCCCGCGCTAGCGATGATAACACCCGCGATACAGTGGAAATTGCCGACGCATTGGGTGATCTGATCTACGTCATCTACGGCATGGCTCTGGAATTAGGTATTCCGATGGCGAAAGTCCTTGATGAGATCCAAGGATCAAATATGTCGAAATTAGATTCCGACGGAAAACCCATCTACCGAGCAGACGGCAAAGTCCTCAAAGGTCCGAATTTTTACCCGCCAAATATTGCCCGCGTGCTCGGCTATTAACCTCGGGAAGGCCAGATACGTTAAGCCAGTAAGCTACGCCGACGTATCTTATCTATTAGAAACACCAGTCATAGTGGAAAAGGCGCTCCGCCGACCACTTGTTAAGATCGTCAAGACCATCCCGAACAGCATCATTGCCACCGCATCCAGTAGCACCCACTGCCCCAAACCACGGCTTGCCCCAGCGTCATACAGCGGAGTAAAACTCGAACCAAACACCATGAATACCGCAACGCCGCTTAAACTTAACGTCGCAATAAGCTGGCCAAGTATGGTCAGCCACATAGCAGGCCTATTTCGTTGAATAATCGCTACGGCAACAATCACTCCCGCTATTGCTAGCACCAAGGACCAGATAAAGCTGGAGCGCATCAAAGATGTTGGCTCAAAAACTGGCGAGGCAAAGATCGATCCTTCGATAGGCTTCCCACTCGTCCAATCAAACAAGCCATGACCATCAAAAAACGGGAGCGCACAGGCAGCAGCAAATACTAGATACCCAACCGAGCTGACCAGCAATCCCAGCACCACCCGAATCGGCATGCGGGGTGTCTTAGGCGAAAACAATGAGTTTCCCGCAGACCACCCGTATCCCGAAGCTGCACCGAAAACCGAATTCGCGGGCAGTGTGGGCGCATTCGATGGAACAGTGTAGTGTGAGGGGCCATACGAGCGCGGCGCTGAATACTGCGCGGCAGTATTGCCGGAAACATAGGAATTTCCAGAGAGATACCCATCTGGCGTGGGCATCGCCGACTGCTGCCCCTCCTGATGTGGAACAAATGAATTATTCATCGATGCGACCATGGTGAGTCCTCTCTGCCATAACCACTGGTACGCAGCCTCTCAGCTTTCTCTCATTGTATAGAGGTTTGTATGACGTTTAGCTCTACCAAAGAAAGTATTTCATTTCCGCTGCTGCCAGCGAGCACTCGATCTCGGTATCTAGAAAAGCAAAACCTCACTCACCGTCATCTATGATTTCTGCGTCTTCAATATCATCTTTCAACGTTGCTGCCAGAATCTTTGCCGATAATTCATCGATGCGCTGTTCAATAATCCGCTTTTGTTCCTTGCGCTGTTTCGTCGGCATCGTTGCGATAATCGGCAGTGACGAATGCAGTGAATCCAATTCACGTCGCCATGATGCCGTTTCTTCTGCTGCCGATGCGGTACGCGCAGCAGCATATAAATACGCCGCTTGATCTCGTAATACGCGAATACGATCGGCAAGCTGATTATTTACTTTTGCGCGTTGGCCCGACGCAGAAAACATGCCAAAACGCGATGTCAGCTTCTGAAAAAGCGCTGGATTATCAGCTAAAAGCCGCTGCAGTTGCGGCCCATAGTTGCGGATCACGCTGTAGACAACAGGACCGGCTGTAGTAGCTAACCGCAGCAATGTGCGAAACCGCCTCACCGTTTTCCCTTTCTGTATCCTATTTTTCTTTCTCTTTACGAGAGCCTAGCGCAGATTCTTCGCTTCGCACAGCGCTCGCTATCACCGCCAGAGCGATAAGACATCCAGCTATCAGGGCTAATACCGCTGGCCAACGGCCAATATCCCAACAGTGACCAAAGAGAATTCCCCCAAGAGAAGAACCAACATAATAGCACATGAGGTATATTCCAGACCCACGGCCCGGATATGGATGCAGGCCTGCCGCCCGCCCAGAACTGAGCGCGTGCATTCCAAAAAATCCCGAACAGAGCACGAAAAGCCCCACCCACAACGTCACGATATTTGTTGGAATAGTTAATCCTACCCCGACTGCCATCGTCACAACGCCGAATAACATTACTGGACGCAGCCCCCAACGCATGACCAATGCGCCCGCCTTAGCAGAAGACAATGTGCCTGCAAGGTACGACAAAAACAGCATTGACGTCACTGAGGTTCCCAATCGCCACGGCGGCTCAGCAACGCGATAGACCAATACCGTATATATGCCGACGAACATTCCCATGCCGATTAGACCATAAGCATAAGCTAATATTCGTTGCCGGCGTTGAGCTGGCGAATCTGGACGCACTGACAATGATGCTTCCCGTCTCATTCCCGCTGACTGTGGCAAGGTACTATGAAAAATTCCGCCTAAAGCCGTAGCAAATAGCGCCACAGCAGCCACGCCGATCCGCCAGCTTGTGAACGTCTCACTCATAATGCCGCTCAACAGCCGCCCAGACATTCCGCCGACTGTTGTTCCAGCGATATACAAACCAGAGACTCGGGCAATAGCAGCAGCTTCAATATGCCGCCCCACCCAAGCTAAAGCGGCAGCAATCGGCCCAGCTAAGGTCACTCCTTGTACGGCACGAACTACAATGAGCGCCCACCACGTATGTAATAACGGAAAGACTAAACATAAGGCGACACTGCCAAACAGCCCGCCAATAATAATCTTCCGTTCTCCTATCCGTGCACTGAGTTGCCCCCACATCAGGACGCACAGGGCCAATCCCGTCATTGTTGCAGACATCAACCACGCAGATTGCGATGCCGTTACCCGGAATTCACCACCAATTGTGTGCAGCAGGGGCTGCGGCGCATAAAGCAAAGAAAAAGCGCTGATTCCTAAACAAAATAAGGACACCAGCGCATAGCGGTACTCCCGACTACCGCGTCGGATACGACCATCACTGATAGCGTCCACCTACCGGACTATACTCGTTGCCACGCTAGCTCATCTATAGCTATCCGCCATGTTTCCTACTCACTGCCGCAAAACTGCGCAAAATACCGGAAAAATACCAGGACTCCCCCTCCGATATGCGGCGCTTATATTCACATCATCAGAGTAACGCACGCACTACAGATAGCATCGCGACCCGCATATCTTTACGCCACTGCCACCTCTTGCGCACTCATTGCGCATTACCCTCCACCCCGAGATACCGAGACACGCTTTCTATCACCTACAGACAATCTCCTGCCTCGTCTTTCTACTGGATATATACCCGCTCCCGGATAGCCATTCTTTTTCTATAACCCATCGCACCTGCGGCAGATGGCATATGCTGAGAGCATGGATTTACAACGCCCTATCGCCCCGGATCCGTATGCGATTCTTCCCCAGGTTCCGTCATTCACTGTGACCAGCTCGACGTTAATAGACGGTCACACTATGCCACAACAGCATCTTGGCTTTACCGAAAACATCTCGCCGGATTTAGTTTGGAGCGGTTTCCCACCGGAGACTCAAGGATTTATCGTCACCTGTTTTGATCCCGATGCCCCAACACCATCTGGATACTGGCATTGGACGGTTATTGACTTATCTGCAGATACCACCAGCCTGGAGTTAGACGCCGGAAAATCTGATATTTTTCTTCCCGGCGCTGCCAGCCATGTGCGAAATGATGCGAATGAGTTTGCATATTTCGGAGCGGCTCCCCCTGCTGGCGACCATCCACATCGCTATATCTTTGCAGTACACGCTCTTGATATTCCCTCATTAGAGGTTGATCCACAGGAAGTCACTCCCACGACGATTGCGTTCCTCAGCCTCTTCCACACCATTGCCCGAGCAACTCTTACCGTGACCTATCAGCGTTAAGATATTCAACGTATTAGTTAGCTAGCTGAGTCGTAAGTGACGCCCCGCTGGCTAACACGTAATTATGCTGCTAGCTAGCGGGTGCGCGATCGCCTTTTCTCGTGCGCGCACATCTCGATTGAGCATCCATCGATTTGCTAAAATCCTTGGGTGCTCGATTTTATTTTCCATGAACCTTGTATCCCTGGAAATACCGGAAACGCTATCCGGCTTGCCGCATGTACTGGCGCGCGCCTGCATCTGATTGAACCTCTCGGGTTTTCACTTGACGATGCACATTTGCGCCGAGCTGGATTGGATTATCACGATCTTGCCGACGTAGTTATCCACCCATCCTGGCAAGCCGCAAAAGCATATTTCGGTGCCGAGCAACGAATCTTTGCTTTTACTGGTCATACGTATAACAATTTTGCCGAGGAAACATATCGCAATGATGACGTATTCCTCTTTGGCACCGAGCCGACCGGACTCCCACAAGACGTTCTTGACGATCCGCGTATTACAAAAAAGGTTCGTATTCCGATGCTCCCTGGGCGGCGTTCCCTTAATCTAGCAAATTCTGCTGCGATTGCCGTCTACGAAGCATGGCGTCAGCTCAGTTTTTCCGATGCAGCCGACTTTTCCTAATAGCCGCTTGCCAATATGGCTCAAAGATTCCAACACTCCCCAGGTCTTTGCTCCGCTCGCACAGCTTCCCCGCTAAGCTCAATTTCGATATACGTACCCTTCAACCTCACCACACATATCGAGGGAACGAATGGATACTCATTTATGCCGTGTATACACGGCCGACTTATGCGGGGTAAACACGGAAACTAATACTGTGAACGAACATTCTGCTGCCGAGCGTGCGCTCGCAACCACTTTTGCTCGGACGCTGGTCCAGCGCCGTCACGAACGCGGTCTGACTCAAGAACAAGTCGCATTACATGCTGGCATTGACCGCAACCACTATCAGCTCATGGAACATGCGCGGTCAGATCGACGGACGAACAATCCACTAAATCCGCGATTATCCACCCTGATCAAACTTGCTCGGGTATTCGACTGCAGCGTCCCAGACTTACTTGAAGCAGCCTTGCGTGACTACAACGCCGAAGTTGCCCGCTCGCACATCGGATAGTATTTCCGTCTCCTCATTATTGATGTGCACAGTCGGTAGCTCGGGGTGGGGCGTACACTTATTTGCTACGCCGCACCCCGAGTTATCGAACCCGTAGTTCCCATGCAGCTACCGCACCAGCTGCAGCCACGTTCAAAGAATCAACCCCACCAGCCATCGGGATACGAACGGCGTAATCCGCCTGTGAGATCGTCGCGGGAGCCAGCCCATCGCCCTCACTGCCGAGGATAAGAGCCACCTTTGAATCTGGCGTATCAATTATCTGTGAGAACTCCGCCAAGGTTAAGGCATCCTCTCGAAGCGCCAATGACGCAGTAATCCACCCATGATCCCGCAATATTTCCATTGAATGAGGCCAATGCTCAATGCGGGTCCACGGAATTTGGAACACCGTTCCCATTGAAACCTTGACAGAACGCCGGTACAGCGGATCACAACAATGATCTGTAACCAGCACTCCGTCACAGCCTAAGGCAGCCGCAGAACGGAAGATAGCCCCGACGTTCGTATGATTAACCAAGTCTTCTAAGATAAACAGCCGACGTGCCGCGGGGTGCGCACGGAGAAAATCGCTTGCAGAAGGCAACTGCGGACGATACATCGACGCCAAAGCACCGCGATGAACCCGATACCCCGTGAGCTCCTGCAACAGCTCCTGCGCCACGATAAAAACGGGAACATCCGGCCACTGCTCAACAACATCGCGCATGCCGGCCAACCACCGCGGAGCCATCACAAAGGCTCGCGGGTGATGGCCGGCAGCTAAGGCGCGACGAATAACTTTATCGCTTTCCGCCAGGAACAATCCTCGCTCAGTTTCCAGCTTACGCCGCAAGGCAGTATCCGTGAGCTGGGTAAAATCAGCCAGCCGAGGATCAGCCAGCGAATCAAGTTCTACAATCACCCGTTAGTATCCGAGTCTCCCGCTTCAGAGGTGGCACGATCGGCTTCTCCACGCGCATCGGCTAAGGCTTCGTCAATATCCTTCAACGTCGTATTAGCCAGGGAATTCGCAATATGATCGCCTTCCGCCCCAAAATCTACCGTAATCGGCTCGCCATCACTCGGCTCACCTTGACCCGTGAAGCCCTTAGTAACTGCATTGAGAGCGGCAGTAAGCTCCGTGGGGACAATCCACAACTTCGAAGAGGCCGAATTAGCAATCTGTGGCAACATCTTCAAATACTCGTAGCTAAGCAACTTAGGATCTGCGTTACCGCGATGAATAGCATCAAAGACCTGCAAAATTGCTCGTGACTCACCTTGAGCTTCCAAGATCGCCGACTGAGCGGTACCTTCCGCACGCAAAATCGCCGACTGCTTCTCACCTTCCGCCTTCAAGATTGCTGACTGCTTAACACCTTCCGCAGTCAAAATAGCCGCACGGCGATCACGCTCTGCTTTCATTTGCTGTTCCATTGCCGATTGGACGGTTGCCGGCGGATCAATCGCCTTCAGCTCAACGCGGGACACTCGGATTCCCCAACGCCCCGTAGCTTCATCCAAGACAACCCGCAACTGGCTATTAATCTGATCACGCCCCGTCAGAGCCTGCTCCATATCCATCGCGCCAATGATGTTACGCAACGTCGTCACAGCTAACTGCTCAATGGCTGACATAGGGTTAGCGATCTCGTAGGTTGCTGCCTCCGGTTGAGTAATTTGGAAATAGATAACGGTGTCGATATTGACCACGATATTATCGGCAGTAATCACCGGCTGAGGAGGGAAAGGCACAACCTGCTCACGCATATCAATACGCTGCCGAACAGAATCAAAAAACGGTATCAGGAAATGCAAACCTGGTCGTAGTGTCTTGTTATATTTTCCAAGACGTTCAATGATGACGGTAAATCCTTGATGTACCTGGATTACCGAACGAGCGATTGCAACAATGGCAAACAAGGCTAAAATGCCGAGCAAAACCCACAGCACTACATCCTGAGGTTCCATCGCATACCCACTTTCTCTATCGCGGTATTTCCCTCTAGCGTCTCTACCATTCTCGTGCGGTAGCTGAAGTTACCGCCGTTCCTCAGCTATAAGCGAGAGATAATCTCCTTAGGACGAACAACAGCATGCACCCCGCTAATGGACTCCACCATCACCTCTTGCCCAGAAGCAATTGATCCCTCAGCGCTGCGCGCACTCCACACTTCACCACTAATACGAACCTGACCAGCATCTTCAGTAATATCTGTAACCGCAACGCCGCTTTGCCCGACCATCGCATACACATTCGATTCACCATGTGAAGAATCATTGACGTGACGCTTCGCCCAGGGGCGAACGAATCCGATTCCTAAAGCGGCTACCACCGCAAAAACAATTACCTGGATGGCTAATCCGTCGGGCCATAAAAGAGAGACACACAAGGCTGCTGCGGTACCACTTGCCAACATGGCAAACAGAAAATCAACGCTAAGCGTTTCGATGATTAACAAGACGATCGTAATGATCGCCCAAATTTGCCAAGCCATATCGCTCTCCCGTATAGCCGAGATCACTACTATTAACTCGGCTCGTCATATCCATATTTTTTCTCTTACTAGCCTGATTCTACCGCATCTACGGCGTAGCAGGATAGATCACAAAGCGCCCATCTCGGTGTTCAAGCTGCACCGGAACCTCGAAAACCTCGCTCAATTCCGCCGAAGTTAACACCTCGCCCATAGTGCCACTGGCATGGACCCGCCCTTCTTTCATCAGCATCGCATGCGTGAAGCCCGCCGGAATCTCCTCAACATGATGGCTAATAAGGACGATAACTGGTGCGAACCGGCCATGAGCAAGCTGGGACAACGAACGCATCAAATGCTCACGACCCCCCAAATCCAGCCCAGATGCCGGTTCATCCAAAATAAGAATCTCCGGATCCGGCATCAAGGCCCGCGCAATCCCAACACGCTTACGTTCCCCTGAAGAGAGCGTCCCCCAACGCCGCTGCGCAATATGATCGACGCCTAACGCTGCCAACAACTCATGCGCGCGTGCATCATCTTCCTCATCGTACTGTTCACGCCAGGTGCCGATAACCCCATACGCCGCCGAACGCACCACATCTAATACTCTCTCCCGCTCATGAATCCGCTGATCCAATGCCGAGGACGCGAAACCCACCAAGGGCAACAACTGAGTAATATCTGTGTGGCCAATATCGTGCCCGATGATGGATACCTGGCCAGTAGTCGGGAACAACCGCCCAGCAATCATCCGCATTAGAGTGGTCTTCCCGGCCCCATTTGGCCCGAGAATTACCCAACGTTGCCCCTCATCAACAGACCAATCAACATGATCGACGATCGCACGCCCATCGCGCACAACCGTTACATCCCGAACGTCTAACACTCGTGTCATGCATTCATCCCTAACCGTTGCATCTCAGCGGGCCGAGTTCGCCTGCTCCAGCACATGCGAATAGAAATCCATCGTCTTTACCGCAATTGACTCCCAGGAGAAGTGCTCCTCTACCCGACGCCGGCCAGCCAAGCCCATCTGCTTAGCACGCTGCGGATCTGCCACCATATCCGCTAATGCATGACCCAAATCCGCTTCAAACTTCTCCGGATCTAACGGGGTACCCGTCCCGTCCTGCTTTTGTTCAATGGGAACCAGCGTGCCCGTCACACCATCATCAATACAGTCAGGAATACCGCCAGTAGCCGTACCTACCACCGGCAAATTCACCGCCATCGCTTCCAAATTCACGATACCGAGCGGTTCATACACCGACGGGGTAACAAAGGTCGTAGAACACGCCTCCAAAGCCAAAATCTGCTTATGCGATAGATGCTCGTCAATCCAAACCACACCTTCGCGACCAGCCTGCAAATCACTGACCAATCCCCGAGTTTCTTCAAGAATCTGCGGAGTATCCGGCGCTCCCGCACAGAGAATCACCTGCACATCGCGCGGCACATAATGCAAAGCTCGCAACAGATGCGGTACCCCTTTTTGCCGGGTGATACGACCGACGAACATAATCGTCGGCACATCTGGATCCAACCCAAAGGAGCGGAAGTAATCGCGTGCTGCCTGCCATTGCTCATCCGTTTGCGGCGCTTTCCACTGCACAAGATCAATACCGTTGTGGATAACCCGAACGCGCTGCGGATCGACCTGCGGATAGGCCCGCAAAATATCATCGCGCATCCCATGTGAAACTGCGACGATACCGTCTGCCGCCTCGTATGCCGTCTTTTCAATCCACGATGACACGGCATAGCCGCCCCCGAGCTGTTCGCGTTTCCACGGGCGCAAAGGTTCCAAAGAATGAGCGGAAATCACATGCGGGATCCCATGCAAAAGATGCGAAATATGCCCAGCCATATTGGCATACCAAGTATGCGAATGGACGATATCTGCCCCCGCCGTCTTATCTGCCATCAGCAAATCCACCCCGAGGGTCGCCAGCGTCGCATTCGACTGCGCCAATTGCGGCAGATCAGAATAACCATGCACCCAGCTATCGTTTCCCTCGCGTGGCCCATCAAAGGCATGGACCTGCACATCGGCATGCCGCGCCAAGACTTTTGCCAGCTCTGTCACGTGAACACCAGCACCCCCATACACATGCGGCGGGTACTCGCGGGTGAGCAGATCGACTCTCATGATGGTCCTTTCTTCAAAATGGCAACCGTTATACCTACACCTTAACCCGCTTTGCGTCTCGAATTTGACGAAAGACACATATTTAATCGCTAAAACAGTTAGGCTAATTTTATGAGATCGAATCCACGTGTACTTGCAATCGTCCTGGCCGGCGGTGAAGGTAAGCGCCTGATGCCCCTCACCCAGGATCGCGCCAAACCAGCAGTGCCTTTCGGAGGCACTTACCGCCTTATCGACTTTTCTTTGTCGAACATCGTCAACTCCGGCTACCTCAAAGTTGTGGTGTTGACCCAGTACAAGTCCCATTCCCTTGATCGCCATATCTCGAAAACCTGGCGCATGTCCTCACTGTTAGGTAACTACGTCTCACCCGTACCAGCCCAGCAGCGCGTATCAAAGTCATGGTTCTCTGGATCTGCCGACGCAATCTTCCAATCCCTCAACATTTTGGATGACGAACGCCCGGACATCGTGCTCATCACCGGAGCGGATAACATCTACCGGATGGACTTTTCGCAGATGGTCCAACAGCACATCGACGAAGGCGTGTCTATGACGATTTCGGGGATTCGCCAGCCGAAATCCCTATCAACATCCTTCGGAGTGATCGCGACCGACCCCAACAACCAAAAACGCGTCGTGGAATTCCTTGAAAAGCCAAGCGAATGTGAAGGGCTACCAGACTCTCCCGAGGAGATTCTGGCCTCAATGGGGAACTACGTTATCAGTGCTGATCAGCTCTACGAAGCTCTCCATGAAGACGCCGTCAATCCGGCCTCCAAGCACGATATGGGCGGCGATATCGTCCCGATGTTCGTCAACAACGGCGACTGCGGAGTGTATGACTTCACCTTCAATGACGTCCCCGGATCTACCGACCGCGATCGGAATTACTGGCGAGACGTCGGTACAATCGACATGTTCCACGAGGCCAACATCGACTTGATCTCAGTCAATCCGATCTTCAACCTCTACAACGATAAATGGCCGCTATACACCGGATACACCGGATTACCGCCGGCAAAATTCGTGCATGGCTACCATCAGCGTATCGGGCACGCCCTAGACTCCATCATCTCCCCCGGCGTCATTGTTTCCGGCGGTGAGGTCATCGGTTCGGTGCTTTCCCCCAATGTCCGCGTGAACTCGTGGTCCTCTGTGCGTGACTCGGTCCTCTTTGACGGAGTCAACGTCGGACGCAATGCCACCGTCTCACGGGCAATCGTCGATAAATACGTACAAATCGACGAGGGAGCGCAGCTCGGTATCGATCATGACCACGATCGCGCTCGCGGGTTCTACGTATCTGAAGCCGGAATTGTGGTCGTGCCAAAGGGTATGCGCGTTACCCGCGACTAACCGAACTGAGCCGTCGCCTAACCGACGTCGCTATGGCGCAGATCTGCACCAGCTAATAACAACGAGGTATCAACACGTGATCTTTCGGTTCTCCCTGGTAGCAGATCATCCCATCCCGCACACATTAATAGCGCATGTGCGGAGGTTGCTTGCTAGGGCAGCAAGCAACCTCCGCGAGCGTCCAGTTCGCGCCCATGATTTAGATGCGTACACCTGGTGTGGCGAGCTGGTTGGCAGTGCGCAAATTGATCGGGCATATCCGTCAGATATTATGCCCGATCTAACCGAACTCACCCGCCCTGCTCAATCCAGCAATTCACATTCTTCGACTGACCTATCTGCACCTCATTTTCCTTCAATGGCCCCACCTGCTGCTAGGTCCTGTGTTTGTGATAATTCCACCGCTATTCATTCTTTCGATCCCGATGCCCTCACCGACGAGAGCATTGCCCCTGCCAATAGCTGTTCCCCGTCATCTGCCACCGATCTTTACGTTCAGCTACGTGCCCTATCACAATGCGCTAACGTCAATTGCGCATGGCTCAGTGGCGAACTCGCCCAATACGGTCCACGAGCCATCATCACCGACGTCGATGCCACATTTATCACTACCGAAGTCATCGAAATGCTGGCACAACACGCAGGCAGCTACGAACTCGTACAAGACATCACCCGACAAGCCATGTCTGGCGAGATGGATTTCCGGCAGTCCCTCAATGCCCGAGTGGCAACGCTCAGCGGATTACCACGTCAGGTATTCGACGATATACTTCACGATATTCGCCCCACATCCGGCGCTGACCAGTTAGTTCACGCCGTCCACCAACGCGACGGCTACTTTGGTTTAGTCTCTGGCGGATTTGATGAAATTGTTGGTCCGCTGGCACAACGCTTCCAGATTGACGCTTTCCTTGCTAACCATCTCGAGATACACCAAGGCAAACTAACCGGAAGAGTTACCGGCCCCGTCGTCGATGCCGAAGCCAAAGTTGCCGCTCTCCTCCGATGGTGTTCCCACTGGGGTATCCGCCCCGAACAGGTGGTATGCGTCGGAGATGGAGCAAATGATCTGCCAATGATGGCCGCCGCAGGAGCCGGCATCGCCTTTTGCGGAAAACCCCTCGTCACTCGCTACGCCGACGCTGCAGTAAATATCCCCCGCCTTGACGCAGTTGCTGCCCTCCTTGGCTGGGATCTCTCTGATGATGACTAATTCCTAACGCTCAATAGCTGCTAGGCTGGCATCCCCCTACGAATCTCCCTACCCGTGCACCGACAACCCGCAGATCATCGCACTCAAATATCGCACAGGTGGCCGTAGAAAAACCACGCCCTAACACCATATTTCGCGGAGCGTTCCCCGCCTTTGCGCTTCGCTGTTGGCGCGCATCCCCGTCGGCCAAAACCGCACAATCACCGGAACCGACCTGCCCACAATCCCCGTGATCTGACGAGGATTGGCGAGACTCCAGCGCCACGCCACCACTCATTGCGTTACTGGCCGTATCCGCATCCGCCACCACGCCATCCCAGGTAGCGAAAGCAGCGGCAGACATCGTTGGCTCATGACCGATAACCAGCATAGTAGCTGCCTGTGGATTGGCAAGAACATGGGCATAATCGCATACCGCCTGCCAAACATCTGCCACACCCCCACCATAAAGCTGCGAAAGATAGTACACCTCAGCCCCCGAACAACCAGCAGCATGTAACTGGCGATACGTCTCCTGGGTGCGCTGCGCATCCGAAACTAATACGCAATCAATCGGCCCATACTCAGCCAACTGAATTGCCACCTGTCGAGCCTGCCGCCGACCAATATCCGTCAACCCTCGACCATGATCGTTCCATCCATGCGTAGCTTGTGCATGGCGCATAAACATCAGGCGTGCCATGAGCTCATCCTAAGCTAGGCAGATCAGCTCCTGGTAATCTTCCGACCACAAATCCTCATCACCATCGGGAAGCAACAGCACTCGATCCGGATTCAAGGCACGTACCGCACCCTCATCATGCGTTACCAGCACCACCGCACCCGTATATCGGCGCAACGCCCCTAAAATTTTCTCTCGTGAAGCCGGATCAAGGTTATTCGTCGGCTCATCAAGTAACAACACGTTCGCCGCAGAAACCACGAGCGTTGCTAAAGCCAATCGCGTCTTTTCCCCGCCGGATAACACCCCCGCGGGTTTATCCACATCGTCACCAGTAAACAGAAACGAGCCCAGCACAGTGCGAACACCCGTATCATCCAAAGTATCAGGAGCAGCCCGACGCATATTCTCCATAACGGTTGCCTGCGGATCAATAAATTCGTGCTCCTGGGCATAGTACCCAAGTTTCAAACCGTGCCCCTGGTGGACAACCCCCGCATCTGGTGACTCCACCCCAGAAAGCAGACGCAAGAGCGTTGTTTTTCCGGCACCATTCAACCCAAGCACCACAACCCGAGAGCCGCGATCAATAGCGAGATCCACCCCAGCAAAAACCTCCAAAGACCCATAGGTCTTCGTTAATCCCTCAGCGCTAAGTGGTAACTTTCCACAGGGAGCCGGATCCGGAAAACGCAATTGAGCAATGCGCTCCTGCGTTCGATCCTCCTCCGTCTGCGCTAACAGACGTTCTGCCCGCCGATCCATATTCTGCGCCGCAACAGCTTTCGTAGCTTTATAACGCATTTTTTCTGCTTGAGCGTGTAACGCCGCCGCTTTCTTTTCCGCATTAGCACGCTCTCGGCGACGCCGACGCTCATCCGCATCACGCTGAAGTAAATAGCGCTCCCAATTCATCGAATAAATGTCAATTGTGTGCCGAATCGCATCGAAATACCACACCGTATTAACCGTCTCGCGCAATAGCTCCACATCATGAGAGACGATAACGCAGCCACCGGAATAACTGCGCAGCCATTCTCGCAACCACACGATTGAATCGTGATCCAAATGATTAGTCGGTTCATCTAGCAGCAGCGTTTGCGCGCCAGAAAACAGGACTCGCGCTAATTCAATTCGTCGCCGTTGCCCACCGGAAAGTGTTCCCAACTCTTGGTCAAGGACGCGCTCAGGTAACCCCAAAGCTGCCGTAATACGCGCCGCCTCCGCATGAGCTGCCCAGCCACCGGCTGCAGTGAACTCAGCATCGAGGCGAACATAGCGTTCCATCGCTTTATTTTGCTTAGGGCCAGTAAGATTCGACATCTCCCACTCAGCACGTTTAATGCGTCGAATCATCTGTTCGATACCACGGGCAGAAAGCACTCGTTCCCGAGCAATCTGCTGGGCGTCGGTCGCCCGAGGATCTTGTGGTAAATACCCGATAGTGTCACGACGATGAATTTGCCCGTCATATTCCACGACGTTATGTGCATTATCCTCGCGAGCAAACAGCCTGAGCAAGGTCGTCTTGCCTGCCCCATTGCGCCCAACCAAACCAATGCGTTTGCCACGATCAACGGTGAGCGTCACCGGATCTAAAAGCACTCGAGGGCCAATACGCATCTGAAAGTCTTGGGCGTGAATCACGCCCTATAGTGTAGCCGACAAAATACTCCTGTGCGTTCTCCTATCTGCGAAGATTCCGCTATATTTGCTGTACTTGCTTCCGATATGGTGAAAGGCATCGAGTAATGACCTTCAATGACAATGCTTCGTTAAACACATCTGGAGTTCGCCGCGGCGGTCGTGGGGCGGCCATCGGTGGCGGGCTGGGTGGTTTCGGATTAATCGGTGCGGTGCTGTACTTCATGCTCACCGGCCAAATTCCCGACTTTGGCCAATCCTATGAAGCTCCCGTTAATGCCCATGAAACTCCGCTATCGGAAATGTGCCGGACGGGTGCTGACGCCAATCACAACGTAGAGTGCCGCATGGTGGCCGGAATGAACTCCATCAACAACTTTTGGAATCAGCAACTCCCCCAAGAAACTGGCACCTCGAATCGGCAGCCAGAACTTGTGTTATACAGCGGATCGGTGCAAACCGCCTGCGGGCTTGGCACCTCCCAAACTGGGCCTTTCTTCTGTGGCGGCGATGATTCTATCTATATTGATGTTGCCTTCTTCGATCAGCTCAACCAGATGGGTGCGCGCAATGAAGAGCTTGCTCAACTCTATATTTTGGCCCACGAATATGGTCATCACATCCAACTCATGACCGGCATCTTGCAACGTATCGATCATCATTCCTCTGGTGAAGATTCCTCAATGGTTCGCTCCGAACTACAGGCCGATTGCCTTGCCGGAGCATGGATTCACAATGCGTCGCACACCGTTGATGAGCACGGCAATCAACTTATGAAAGCACCGACGGCCCAAGAGCTACAGGACGCACTTGCCGCAGCACAAGCCGTCGGAGATGATCGCATATACGAATCCGCAGGTATGCAAGCCAATCCGGATAACTTCTCACATGGATCCGCAGAAAAACGTATGGAGTGGCTCACCCGCGGAATGGAAAACGGCACCTTTGCCGCGTGTAACACCTGGGACGTCGCACACCCCTAAAATTATGCGCTACCAACCGGCAGTTACATGGGTATGCTTTCCCCCTCCCCAAAATAAGAAGCGCACAGCCCCGCGCCTGCCAAAATATCTCAGTAGCCAGGCGCGCATCAGCGAGATAGCTCCATGCGTATCACGCGATACATACACGTGTGGGCAGCAAGCCTAACATTGCTGCCCACACTGTGCTTAGACGTTGAACCCTAAAGCACGTAGCTGATCGCGCCCATCGTCCGTAATTCGCTCTGGCCCCCACGGTGGCAACCACACCCAGTTAATTCGGAAGTCGTCAGCCAAACCGGCAACCGCATGGCGAGCCTGTTCTTCGATAACGTCTGTCAAAGGGCACGCGGCAGAGGTTAACGTCATATCGGCGACGACCGTCCCGTCCTCAATCGTCACGCCATAAAGCAAACCCAAATCAACGATATTAATGCCAAGTTCTGGATCAATAACATCCCGCAAGGCTTCTTCAATATCAGCCACATTCGGGCTAGACACTGGCTGGGTCATTCCTCACTCCTTTCGGTGGATAGATTTATAGTACAAAGATCGTCAAGCGCCTGATCGGTCGCATCCCGCAATGCCATCCACCCTAATAGCGCACATTTAATTCGCATAGGGAACTTCGATACGCCATGAAAAGCACTCGCATCGGCCAAGAAATCTGCATCATGGTCACACAATGGCGCACCTTGGCTATCCATCATGGTACGGAATACCTCGTAGAGCTGCGCAAACTCCTCAAGGGTTTTCCCTTCCACAAGTTCCGTCATAATCGAAATTGACGCCTGAGAAATCGAACAGCCAGAACCATCCCAGCCAATCTGAGCAATTTTTCCATCCACAATTTTGACGTCCAGGGTCACTTGATCGCCGCACGTCGGATTCATCTGAAAGGATTCCCCATCCGGATCAGAAAGTCGCCCTTCTCCATAACGCTGCTGGGAAGCATCCAGAATGATCTCTTGATACATCTGTTCCATCTGGCTCATGATATTCCTCCTTCCCGAATAAAGAACGGTCGAACCGTCTCCAACGCGGATATAAATCTATCGACATCAGCCTCATTATTGTATGGGCCAAAAGAGAGCCGACACGAAGCCGTCACCCCGAAATGCTGATGAATCGGCTGCGCACAGTGATGCCCCACTCGAATCGCAATTCCACGCGCATCGAGAAGCTGACTGACATCATGCGGATGTACTGCGTCAACCACAAAGGAAATGACACCGACTCGCTCACTGCTATCAGTTGGCCCAAGAATACGCACACCCGGGATATTCTCCATCGCCGCCAATGCGCGCTGCGTTAAATGGACCTCGTGGGCGGCAATCGTATCCATGCCGATCCGCCCTAAATACTCTGCTGCCGCACCCATCGCCACAGCTTGAACCACAGGCTGAGTTCCAGCCTCAAAACGTGCCGGCACATCCGCATAGGTTGTGCGCTCCATTGTTACGAGTTGCACCATCGAACCGCCGACTAAAAACGGCGGCAAGATCTCCAATAGTTCACGGCGCCCATACAGCGCACCGATCCCCGTCGGGCCTAACATTTTATGCCCGGAAAAAGCTGCGAAATCCACGCCCAATTCCGCAAAATTCACAGGAATATGCGGCACCGATTGGCAGGCGTCCAAAACAGTTAATGCCCCCACCTCACGGGCCAGCGCGACCAGTTGTGCCACTGGAGAAACTGCCCCAGTCACATTAGAAATATGGGTCATGGCAACAACTTTTGTGTGCTCATCAATCACACCAGGACGGACCACCACACGGCCAGCTGCATCCAAATCAAACCAGCGAAGCTCCGCGCCAGTGCGGTAACACAGCTCCTGCCACGGCAACAGATTCGCATGATGTTCTGCTCGGGTGACGACGATATTGTCCCCCTGGCCGATCCGTCGGCAATCCTGCGCCGCAGTTATCTTTTCCCGCCGGCTGCGCCCACCGCGCACCACGCTCTGACCGCGCCCCCGCGAGAGGTTATCGAGGATATATGCCACCGAGTTCAGCGCTTCAGTAGAGTTTTTCGTCCATAAAATCTCATCAGGGCGGGCACCAACAAAATCGGCGACGCGCTGTCGCGCCTGCTCAAACGCCAGGGTCGCTTTCCCTGCCAGCTCATGCGCACCTCGTTTTACTGCACCATTTGCCTGAGCTATATGCTCATTCATCACATCAATGACGTACTGAGGCATCTGGGAGGTCGCCCCAGAATCGAGGTACACCAGCCGTTCCCCACTCTGCATGGTCATATCCAGAATGGGGAAATCGGCTCGCGGTGCAGGACTAAACATTTATTTATGCCGTTGCATTCTCGTAGCGCTCGTAACCTTCTGCTTCAAGACGATCTGCCAGCTCGGGCCCGCCTGATTCGGCGACCTTCCCGGCAACAAAGACATGCACATGATCCGGCTTGATGTATTTCAAGATACGCGTGTAATGGGTGATGAGCATAATGCCGTTGCCATTCGTCTCATGAACCCGATTGACCCCTTCAGATACTAACCGTAAAGCATCTACGTCCAGGCCGGAATCCGTTTCATCAAGGACGGCAAACTTCGGCTTAAGCAGTTCCATCTGCAGCACCTCTAGGCGCTTCTTCTCGCCACCAGAGAAACCGACGTTGACATCACGTTGCGCCCAGTCCTGCTCAACCTTGAAGTTCTTCATCGTCTCGTTCAGGTCCTTGACCCATTCCCGCAACTTAGGAGCGGTTCCATCAATCGCGGCCTTCGCCGAACGCAAGAAGTTCGTAACCGTCACACCCTGAACTTCAACGGGATACTGCATTGCTAAGAACAGTCCAGCCTTAGCACGCTCATCCGGCGATAGTTCAACAATATCCTCGCCATCAAGCAGGATCTGACCATCAGTGATCTCGTAGTCAGGATGACCAGCAATTGCATACGCCAATGTGGACTTTCCCGAGCCATTTGGCCCCATGATGGCGTGGATCTCGCCATGTTCGATTGTCAGATTCACGCCCTTAAGAATCTCCTTAGGACCTTCCGGCGTTTCGACTGACACGTGCAGATTCTTAATTTCCAAAGTAGACACGGTGTTTTTCTTTCTGTAATAGCTTCAAATATCAGGATGACGAAGAGAACGTGACGAGGATGCGATCATCGTCCACGCGAACTGGATAGGTAGGAACGGGTGAAGATGCCGGCGGATTGAGCGGTTGACCAGTCTCCACATTAAAGACCGACCCATGACGGCTACATTCCACCCCGCCATCTTCTACTTCACCGCATGAGAGCTTGACGCGCCCGTGCGAGCACCGATCCTCCAAGGCGTACCAGCGATCGTCGGCTGTTCGCACAATAGCCACTGCCACCGGCTGGCCCGCAACATCGACCGTAAAACCAGCTACAGTGCCGCAAGCAACATCATGAACCGAACATACCTGGACCTCAGTCATCAGCATGCCCCATCGTCAAATCCAGTTCCTTTTCAATGGAATCCATTAACGTCTTTTGTACTGATTCGACGCCAATTTGGTTGATGAGTTCCGCGAAGAATCCCCGAACCACCAAACGACGGGCTTGATCTTCTGGGATGCCGCGAGAACGCAAATAGAACAACTGCTCGTCATCGAAGCGACCCGTCGCGGAGGCATGCCCGGCTCCTTCAATTTCACCCGTCTCAATTTCCAGATTCGGGACGGAATCAGCGCGTGCCCCCTCAGTAAGGACCAAATTGCGATTCAGCTCGTAGGTATCTGTACCCTCCGCATGCGGGCGGATAAGCACGTCACCAATCCATACGGAGTGCGCGTCCTTTCCTTGAAGTGCGCCCTTATACGTGGCATTCGAGGTACAGTTCGGCTGATTGTGGTCCATGAACAGCCGGTTTTCAATGTGCTGCCCTTCGTCCACAAAGTATGCGCCCAACAGATTGACGTCGCCGCCTTCCCCGCGGAAATCGGCTGCCGTCGTCACCCGGATGAGATCGCCACCCAAGGAAACCACAATGTGTTTAACCTGCGCATCCTTGGAAACCTGCATACGATTCGAGGAGGTGTGTACCGCGTCGTCATCCCAGTTTTGGATTGTGACGAACGTCAGGTGTGCACCCTCACCCACTGAGATTTCGATACCTTCCGCAAGCTGCGCCGACCCGCGATGATCCAAAACGATAGTGGCCTGAGCGTTTGCCTGCACGTCAAAGAATATATGCAGCGGAGCAACCTGCGTGCGGTCCGTTCCAGTTACCGTGAGCGTCAGCTCCTCAGCCAATACGGCATCACGCGGAATGGTCACCACATACGCATGAGTGAAACTGTTCCATGACAGCGCGCCAACCCGATCTTCTGGCGCCAAAACGGTACCTAAGCGCTGATCCTCCCGCGAAACCTGCTCAACATATTGCGGATGAGAGGCCCTCACGCTCGGAGCAGTACCAGGGGCCTCCGATGCAAAGAATGCCGACATCCGCTCTAGCGGCGTAAAGCGCCATTCTTCTTCCGTTCCTTGCGGAACCGGATAATCCGCAAGCTCAAAGGACAAAGGGCGATCTGCCCGACTCGAAACAGGTTGTGAATTCATCGTCATTAGCCGACAGATCCTTCCATTTGAAGTGCGATAAGGCGGTTGAGCTCCAAAGCGTATTCCATCGGTAGCTCGCGCGCGATGGGCTCCACGAAACCGCGCACAATCATCGCCATTGCTTCCGTCTCTTCAATACCGCGGCTCATGAGGTAAAACAACTGATCGGCAGAGACTTTCGAAACGGTCGCCTCGTGCCCCATTTCCACGTCATCAACTCGAACGTCAACGTAGGGGTAGGTATCGGAACGAGAAATTTGATCGACGAGAAGCGCGTCGCACAGTACATTCGACTTCGAGTGGGCCGCATTCTCATTGACTTGGACTAGCCCACGGTAGGAGGCACGCCCACCAGATCGAGCCACCGATTTAGAAACGATAGACGAGTGGGTGTGCGGCGCCATGTGCACCATCTTCGAGCCGGTGTCCTGATGCTGACCTTCTCCAGCAAAGGCAATAGATAGCGTCTCTCCTCGAGCGTGGGGACCCATAAGATAGACCGCTGGATACTTCATCGTCACTTTCGATCCGATATTTCCATCGATCCATTCCATTGTGCCGCCCTCATCGACGATTGCCCGCTTAGTGACGAGGTTGTACACATTATTGGACCAGTTCTGAATGGTCGTGTATCGCACGGTGGCGTCTTTCTTAACAAAGATTTCCACCACTGCCGCATGCAAGGAATCTGAGGAATAAATCGGTGCCGTGCATCCTTCGACGTAATGTACCGACGAGCCTTCGTCAGCAATAATAAGGGTCCGCTCAAATTGCCCCATATTCTCCGTGTTAATCCGGAAATAGGCTTGCAAGGGGATCTCAACATGAACGCCCTTCGGGACGTAAATAAACGATCCGCCGGACCACACCGCAGAATTCAATGCGGCGAACTTGTTATCCCCAATAGGGATGGCTGTACCGAAGTACTCTTCAAAGATTTCCGGGTGTTCCTTCAATCCGGTATCGGTATCGAGGAAGATCACGCCTTGAGCTTCGAGATCTTCCCGGATCTTGTGGTAGACCACCTCAGATTCGTACTGAGCCGCAACACCGGCAACTAGACGCTGTTTTTCCGCTTCCGGAATACCTAAGCGGTCATACGTATTCTTGATTTCCGACGGCAGATCTTCCCAAGAATTAGCCATCTGCTCAGTAGAGCGCACAAAATACTTGATCTGGTCAAAGTCGATCTCCGATAGATCGGCTCCCCAGGTCGGCATAGGACGACGTTCAAATAAGGCCAGTGCTTTCAGACGCTTATTGAGCATCCACTCCGGTTCGCTCTTCAGTTCTGAGATCCGACGCACGACCTCTTCATTCAAACCCCGCTGGGCTTGTGCCGCAGCGGGATCCTCGTCATGCCAGCCATATTGGTAATGACCAATCGAGGCAATGGTCTCTTCCTGTGTTAGACCTTCGTTCATACCCGGTGCTGTTTGGGTCATCACTTTCCTTCCAAGGCGCCACGGGAACGTGGCGGTATTGCAGCGCCCTCGACAGAGTGCGCAGTGTTACGCGATCGATGTCGCAAGTTTCGCGGAAGCCCGAGCGGGACGTTCGTTGTACATACATGCCCACCATTGGCTAAGGTTGACAGCCGTTGAATAGGTACGCCGAGCAACCGTGCGAAAGCCTCCGTTTCGGCTTCGCAGAGTAAGGGGTATTCCTGGGCGATCTGATGGATCGGGCAGTGCCCCTGACAAATCTGGATAGCGAGAGCATTTGGACCACCGCGACGCAATGTTGCGACGTATCCATCACGATTGAGCGCGTCGGTCAGTGCTGCGGCTCGTTCGGCTGGAGTTGATCCCATAGAATCCAGAATCGGCCCATAGGTTGCCTCTAGTGCCTCGGCACGTGCCTGGATGAAGCGTTCTAGGCCTTCCTCCCCCATCGCGTCTCGCACGAAGCCTAATGCGTTTGACGCCAAGACGGAATATCCATGCCCTAACTGGCTTTGACCTTCAGCAGTTGCCACGTATTGACGTGAAGGGCGACCGCGACGAATCGGCCCTTTCGCTGGCCCGTCATATTCATCAATATACGCATTCTTGACGAGGACACCGAGATGTCGCCGGACTGCCGCTGGCGTCAGAACAAGGATTTTCGCGAGCTCTCCGGCGGTGATTGGCCCCCGCTCTACAATGAGCCGCAAGATCTGCTCATACGTCCCTTCGTCGCTCGACATCTCATCACCTCCGACTTAGGCAAAATCTATGTTGCTTTAATCAGTGTAGCAAGTTGATAGCCCCTGCGCCTCACTACAACTGGCGGGATCTCGCACAAGGCCTACTGATTAATAGGTCAGCACACTCTCAGCACAACACATTTTAATTGGAATCATTACAAATGAATCCTGCTAGCGCTCAGGAAAACACCGTCATCTGCTCCCAAAACTGACTACTATCAGCATATCTTTTTCATATTTTATTGGTGACGGACACCACCACGCCGTGCCTCCTGCCGACACGCAGAGAGCCGTCAGCGCCTGTACCCATCCACAATCCGAACCACCCAGCTCACTAGCTGTAGCGGCTGAGCCTCAGGCAGCAACCGCCTCAGTATGACTCTCTTACCCGTCAAGTTCACCCGTCACGTCAACACATCCAGCCAGACCGCGCTGTAGGGCAATACTTGCGGCAAGCACACCAGCTACCAGAGTTGGACTCCTAAGATCTGCAGCCATTACCGCCTCAAGCACCTGAGCGAGATTAACCCACTGCTGAGTCATCTCCGCTTCCTCTGCTTCCCGAACAAAGGACACCTCACACGGTTCCACATCAAAAGCGAGATACACCTGAAGATCCTCATTGGAACATCCCGGAGAAGTAACGAAAGCGACGGAACGATACCAGCGAGCCGCGCGATAACTCGTTTCCTCAGCGAGCTCGCGCGCCGCTGTACACACCGGATGTTCGCCCGCAATATCCTGCAAACCGGCTGGGATCTCCCACATTATCCGTTGTGGCGCATGGCGATACTGCCGGATAAGAAGAATCTCCCACATAGACGGATCGCGCTCATCTCGCTGTGCGTGCCCGCCTGGCAAGGTAACCGGCCGCAAGGCCACAATAGCTACTGCATCGTCATGATCCATCCACTGCCGCACTGCCGTATCGCCGGAAGCAAACCGGATCTCGTCATGGTAAATATCGAAAATCGCCCCGTGATATACCTGGTGACGCTCGCACACCACAACATGATCTAGGGCTGATTCATCGCGCAATGTCATGCCTGTTAGTCTATCGCGCTACCCCGTAACAGTGATATTGCACTTCTATCCCGACGTAACACCAGCACTGCCGCACCAATAATAATGAGCGCTCCGGCAAAAGCCCCCATAATCGCAGACGTTACCGTGCCACCAGCTAGCGTTAATATCTGATCGCTCACCCACCACGCAATCACACTAGCCACGATAACCACAGGAATTACCCGCGTTACTAGCCTGGCTACCCCAGCTAATGCCGCCTTGCCAAGCTGCCTGTACAGATGCCATAACATTGCGGCTGCCCCTAGGGTCATTCCCACCGATAAGGCGCCTCCCAGCCCAATGAGCACCGGAACCCGCCCGTGAATATGCGCAATATGAACAATTAGACCACCCAGCACGACGCTGAGCCATCCGATCGTATTGGCAATAACAACTCGTCGCGGCGCATGCGCCGCATAACACACTCGCGCCCCGTGATAGAGCAAACAGTATCCCAGCAATGCGGGAGCCATCGCACGCAAGGCAGTATCTAGCCCTAACATCGGCTGCCCCAGCTCAATCACAACTTGCGCAGGCTTGGCCAAAGCAAAGAGCAATCCCGCAGCCGTTATTCCCGCAATCAGTATCAACCGAGTAGAACGCGCCGTCAGCTCCGCCATACGCTGCACATCTGAACAGCGCGCAATTCGCGGAAAAACCACCGTCGCAATAGGAACGGCCAGCACTGCATACGGCACGAGAAACACCGCAAAAGCGTAATTCCATACAGCGTATGCCCCCGTCCCGCCATTAGCATTCGCCGTCACCATCATCACCACAATGGCAATCTGTTGGGCCATAATCGCGGCCAGGCCAGCGCCCGCAAGATGAATCGTTGCGCGCCCCGCTCCCTCAGGAAAACTCAAGGTCGGTCGCAAACAAACAAAGCGGCGCACCACGATCCACTGTGGTAGCGCAAAAAGCACGACACCACCCGTCGTTCCCCACCCTAATAACGCCACCTGCGACCAGGATAAATCAGCCGGATCAATAAACGTCGGAGCACATAAGGAATAGCCGATAAAAGTTGCTGTTACCGCGCATGATGACAGCAGCGGGCATAACGCCGGAAGCAGGAAATGCTGATAGGTATGGGATATGCCAGTGAAAACGACGGACAGCCCGTACAGCGGAATCTGCACAGCAAATACCCGCAAAAGATTCGTCGCTAACTGGTGAACACTCGGATCAGCGGCCGGAATAACTACTGAAATTATTGGTGCGGCAGCCACGGCGACAATCACAGCCAGAGGAATACCCGCGAGCAGCACCCAGGTTGCCATCGCTGAAGCAGCCCGATTCAGTCGCTGCTGCGACTCTGATTCATCCCCCATATAATGAGTCGGATGAGCGAGATAGCGCGACAAGACCGGAATAACAGCTCCGGCAAGAGCACCCCCAGCAGCCACCTCAAATAGCACATTCGGCACGGTATTGGCCGTATCGTATGCGGTGGCAACCAGCGAATCCGACATAGCCCAAGATTGAGCGAGTTTACGCAGCAGACCAAAAAACCGCGAAAGCAAGGTCAAAGCCGAAACGATGCCTGCCGCTCCGATCACGACCTTACGCATAGCGAGCTACCGCCCAAGCATGTCGAATTCCCGCAAAACGGGAGTCGATTCAATCAACTGAGAAAAAGACACCCGCTCTGCAGCAACGTTGACTCCTAACAAGACAGCTAAGGTCACGCAACGCACTGGCAGGGAACTGCGGGTCCATCCCATTCCTAGCTGCGCCCCAAGCACATTCGCCCCTAAATCGCCAAGCATGGTCCGTCCGAGGAGGTCTTCACCAATCCCTGCCGCCGCTGCCACCGCAGTATCCCGACCAACCTGCCCTCCCGTGGGCACACCAAGCAAAATAGCAACTTTGCGTGCGCGCCCCGGGCGCAGATCAAGAAGATTAAACGTATTAGCACTCAGCGCAATAATGGCGGTATTAACCAGCCCAGAGGCAAATCGAACGCGAAGATCACGTGCTCCGTTAGGCCTATTTGAGCCAGATAGACCACAGACCTCCAGCCAGGCAGCACTCATCATTGCCCCCGTGCCAATAATCGCAATCTTCGCCGCTCCCGAACTAAGCTGACCTCGGCGAAGTGCCCCGAGGTGCCCCCGAAACCCTTTACCATGCGCCGGAAAGCGATCCTCACAATGGTCGTCAATATACCCTGCCAAACCGGCACTCCCCGTCGCTAACAAACACGCAGCGCGGTATCTCGGCTGAGCAAAACTGCCCGCACAATTGGCAGCAGTCACGCCGGCAAGTAAATCAAGCCCACCGCTTAAACAGACCTGTTTACCGGAATACGACTTCCGTTTCCAGCTCGTTAAATCACGACGATCACATACGGCACGGGCAATCCGTGAGCCAAGAACACCAGCGAGAGCGGGGATCATGAGCCACTCGTTGCCGGATTCTCTGCCGTCGGCGCCGGAGCAGGCGCGGGAGCTGGCTGCGGCTCTGGTTGTTTATCTGCCGGCTGTGGCGCTGCCTTCACTAAGGGGCGAGGAGCGATGACGTCCTGCGCGCTACCATCAAAGCCAACGTGCACAACTGAGTTATTGAGCTCAGCCTGTACCGCGAGGACACAGTTGATAGCGCCAATTGCAGATTCGATGGTATCCACTGTCGAAACATCAGCATTGGATTCATTCAACGACCGGACGATATCTCCATCGTTTTGCATCGGACCAGCGATAACCGTCGGCCCATGATTGCTTAACTCAGCACTGAGCGCGGTAAAAGTTGTCGCATCGTATTCCGCCTGGGCCTTTTCATCTGCGTCAAGGCTGCTCCCATTTGGCTTAACAGAAGCAGTAAGAACAACCACCGCATCCGACTTTGCTTCTAACCCATCAATGGAGAGCATCGGCGAATCCGTGCCAGTCATCAATCCTGCGAGCGTTTCATTGGCGTTGCGCCCGCCACGGGCAAGCTGATCTAACGCCAGGGCTAAAATCGTATTGGTATCGGAGACGTTTGCGGCACTCGTGACGTAGGACTTGATTTGGTCGGCAAAAGAAGAACGGAATGTCGTCTGTCGTGCTAGCGTCCAGGATTCTTGCACATTCGCTTTGCCGGTCACGGTAGCTCCCGCCTCAGACAACCGATCAGATACGGCAGTGATGACGGAATCGTTCACCCCTGGCAATACCACAATCGCCACGGCACGACCTTTTAACACGTCATTCATCAGCTCCGGTGCTAACTCGTCAAATACCCGATCATGGGCCTCATTAACGGATTGCAGTTCAGCATTCGTCGCCTTGAGCTTCTCATTATTTACCCGCAGATCGCTGACCTGACCTTGTAGCACATTGCCGATAGAATTTTGCAACGGGCCAGCCCCGAGAATCACACCGATCGCCAACGCAAAAAAGACGGAGATCAGAGAAACTAAGTGATATCGAAAATCAACCACAGTGTGCCCACCTAAAACAGATTCTTGAACCAGAAGACGAAATCTGACCACCACACGTGAAGCAGATCGAAAGTAATTCGACCAACCTGTGTAGCAGCTAACGCAGCAATAATTGCCGTCAAACCCGCCACCAACAACAGTGCAATTTGCCAGTTAGAAATGCGAGAGCGATACAAGCGCGATACGCCCTTCGCATCGACAAGTTTTGACCCGACAGCTAGCCGCGTCAGGAACGTCGAAGCCATCCCGCGTCGGCCTTTATCTAAGAAATCCATCAGGTTCGAGTGTGTACCTACTGCCACAATCATCGATGCGCCTTTCGCATCGGCTAGCAGCATAGCAATATCTTCCGAGGTTCCCGTCGCCGGGAAAATATGGTGCTCTACGCCGAGATCCTCCACGCGTTTACGCCCCGGGGCGGCCCCATCTCGATATGCATGGATCACAACCTCCGCTCCCGAACGCAGAGCGTCATCCGAAACCGAATCCATATCGCCAATCACCATGTCGAGATCGTATCCGGCCTCTAAAATTGCGTCGGCGCCTCCGTCCACCCCAATCATTAAGGGGCGATATTCGCGAATATACGGGCGCAGGGTATCCAGATCTTCTTTATATCGATACCCGCGAACAACGACGAGCGCATGGCGACCCTCAAAACGGGTTGAGACATCTGGCATACCAGAGCCATCAAGAATCAGCCCCTGTTCCCGTTCTAAGTACTCCATCGTATTGTTGGCAAAGGCCTTAAGTTGCACTGCCATTCCGGTCCGAGCAGCCTCCTGATCTCGGGCAACGGTTTGCGCAGTTTGAACTTGCCCATGAGAGATCAACGAATCGCCACTGTAGACTTCTCCCTCCGGAGTAACTCGTATCTCCCTGCCATCGCGCAAATCCATGATTTCCGAGCCAAGGTTATCAATGAGTGGAATGCCTGCCTCTACCAGAATTTGCGGGCCAAGGTTGGGATAGCGCCCCGACGTGGACTGGGCAGCGTTTAGAACTGCCGCGGGGCGACGCTCCACAAGCCCCTCTGCAGCAATACGATCCATGTCCTCGTGATCGATAACGGCAATATCGCCCGCTTGGAGACGCTTAACAAGATGCTTGGTGCGAGAACCTATCCGCGCTGTGCCACGCAGATCGCCGGTTGCCGGTTCGTCGCTTTTACGCCTACGAATGAATGCCATTCCATCATCATGGCATATTCGCGGCCTGAAGTAACTCAACGGCATGAGTGAGTGCGGCCTCAGATTCACTATGCCCCGAAAGCATCCGGGCAAGCTCCGCATGGCGTTCCTCATCACGCACGACGCGCACATCAGTACGTGCAGTATGCCCATCAGAGTGTTTCAGGACCACAATATGACAGTTTGCATCCGCTGCCACTTGAGCCAAATGGGTGACGGTAAGCACCTGGGCATGACGACCAATACGCGCTAATCGATGCCCGACTTCAAGTGCTGTTTTCCCGCCAATACCAGCGTCTACTTCATCAAAAATAAAGGTGTGATCTGGGCGCGGATCCGCATTAAGCGTGACCTCCAATGCCAGCATGATGCGTGACATTTCACCACCTGATGCTGCTGTATCCAATGGGAGCGGTCGCGCTCCCGCATGGGCGCTCAAATGAAAGACCACAGTATCGCATCCATGCTGCGCTGGAGTTTCCCGTTCCGTCATCTCAACAATAAATGTGGCATCTTTCATGGCTAGCTGATGCAGCTCTAGGGTCACCTGTTCTGCCAAACGATCTGCTGCCGCACGGCGAATCTTCGTCAGTTGCCTACCTACAGCTAACATATGATCGTTTGCTTGCTCATATTCGCCTTCGAGCTGGGCGAGATGTTCCTCCGGCAGACTCAAGGCTTCACGTCGCTGCTCAGCTATCTGACGTTGATGAATAATTTCATCTATTGACATGCCCAGCTCTCGCTGTAACGCTCTGAGTTGGGATCTGCGCTGATGAATCCGATTTAGCTCCTCCGGGTCGGCATCGATAGTAAGGAGTTGCGTGGCGATCCGCTGCGAAATATCTGCCAGTATTCCTTCTACCTCAGCGATTTCCGCCGCCATGTCACTTATATCTGTATTAATATCAGGTAACGACGTTAATAGCTGACGTACCTGCCCGACCAGGCTTACCGCTCCGGCATATTCATCGCCACCGTCTAAAGCCTCGGAAGATTGTGCTAAGGCCACGCGGAGTTCTTCGCTATGCTCAAGGCGAAGAATGCGACTGTGTAGTTCATCTTCTTCCCCAGCAAGCGGCTCAACCTCATCAACGCGAGCAATAAGAGCTTCCAACGCAAGACGCTCGGCCCCAGCCTGGCGCATTGCAGAACGAAACTCCTCACATTGCCGTTGCGCCTGCTCACGCCGCTGCCAAGCGAGAGAATATTGCGCAGCCACCTGCGCTAATTCTTCACCACCAAAACGATCAAGGGCTCTGCGCTGTTGGGCTTCGCTGCGGAGTTTAATCTGATCTGCCTGACCATGTACCGTCACCAGATATTGTGCAATATCAGTTAAAACTGCCATAGGAACCGCACGCCCGCCAGCATACGCGCGCGAACGCCCCGACGCCGGAATATGGCGAGCGAGAATCACCGCGACCTGATCCCCGTCAGCCTCATCCACCTGCCCGCCGGCCTCACGCACAATATCCACCACTGGGGAATCCGCTGCAACCAGAAACGTTGCCTCAACAACAGCCTCGGAGGCCCCCGCACGCACGAGAGTCGCTTCCGCTTTGCCTCCCATCAGCAAAGAAAGCGAGGTCAACGCCATGGTTTTCCCCGCGCCGGTTTCTCCAGTAATGGCGTTCATTCCGGAATCGAAGCGAACATTAGCTGTTTCGATGACTCCCAGGTTATAAATATCGAGCTGCTCAATCATTCGTCGTTCTCTTCATACATCACATTTGTTCGCCACCCATTGACTGGTAGATGAAATTTCCGTACCAGGCGACCAGAAAATGGGGAATCATTTAACCGAGCTAAGCGCACCGGATGCGCGCCTTTAACAGCAGTAATACGTGATCCAGCAGGAGCTGCGATTGAACGACGCCCATCACACCACACAACCGCGTCCTCACTGCGAATACCTACCTCTAACGTGGAATCCTTTGATACCACTAGCGGACGGGCAAATAAGGCATGCGCAGCAATTGGAGTTAATAACAGAGCCTGCACATCTGGCCAAACAATCGGGCCACCAGCCGAGAAACTGTATGCCGTAGAGCCCGTCGGAGTGGAAAGTAAGACGGTATCTGCTTTGAAGGACGATAAACCACGACCGTCTACCCCAATATCGGCTTCCAACATGCGCGCATACGGACCTTTTTCAACAGATGCCTCGTTCAACGCCCAGTCGTGATGGACTGTTCCATCCGGTTCAGTCACCGTAATATCAATGGTCAACCGCGAATCGACAGACCAGCGCCCCTCTACGATGGCGGATACGACGTCAAGAAGCGACGAGGGTTCAGCTTCCGCCAAAAAACCCACGTGCCCAAAATTGATCCCCAAAATGGGTATTTCATCGAGACGGGCAAGTTCTGCCGCACGTAAGATCGTGCCGTCACCACCAATGACTAAGATCAGGTCGATATGCGTCAGATCAGTTGCCTCATCAATAATGCATACGTGTGCGCCGGCCTGTTGCAGACGTTGAGCAGCAGTATCAGCAGAAGCGATGACGTCTTCGCGCGTCTCATGGGTGAGGATACCGACACTGACACTCATTTGCTCCTCCTTCACTCACAGTTCCATCGTATCCAGTTCAGCGCTTGGGCCTGCTGGACCTGATCGTACTGCGGTTTTAATGGCCGCTAAGAGGTTATCCCCAATGTCACGGTCCGCGTCACCGCCTGCTTTCATATGCAAAAAGTATTCTACATTTCCCTTAGGCCCAGGTAACGGCGAGGCCGCAACCGCACAAATCGTCAGCCCTGCTTCTTGAGCTGATCGCGCAACCCGATACACCGTTTCCACGTGGTGGCACACGTTACGCACGACGCCGCCTGCTCCTAACCGCTCCTTGCCGATCTCAAATTGCGGTTTAACCATCAGCAAAAAATCGGCGCTCTCGCTGGCACATCGCACGAGCGCAGGAATAACGAGAGTTAAGGAGATAAAAGACAGATCCCCCACCACTAAATCCGGAGCTGGAGCAACATCCGCCGGTTCTAAGGTGCGCACATTAGTTCGCTCACGCACACACACCCTCGGATCTTCGCGTAACCGCCAAGCGAGCTGACCATAGCCCACATCTACTGCCACAACTTCCCGAGCACCACGGCGCAAAAGCACATCCGTAAAACCGCCGGTGCTGGCACCAGCGTCCAATGCTCGTACCCCGCGAATCTGCGGCGCATTCTCGCCAAGCGCTTCGAGCGCACCTAACAGTTTGTAAGCCCCGCGTGAAGCATATTCAACCCGATCAGCATCGGATACCACAAGAGCTTGATCTTTTGTCATTTGGCGGGCCGGCTTCGTGACGAGCGTCCCGCCTAACGTGACCCGTCCAGCAGTGATCATCTCCTGCGCTTCAGTACGCGAACGAGCCATACCTCGTCGAACAAGCTCTGCGTCTACGCGAATAAAGTTTGCCATTGCCGCTTCGTTCTTTTTCTTTCAGTGCTAGCTACCGGATACCGCTGAGACGATTCGATAACTCGTGATGAATCTGCTCCAAAGTAGCAATCTGCTCATCAATACTGGCATCCTCCAGCTCAGCTAACAATGATGAAACATCACACGTCTGTCGATATTGTGCTGGCGGCATCGGAACGGGGCGAGCCGATGCTCCTTGCCCTGATTGCTGCGATATGCCATTACCCGACGTATCCGTTTGCACACGCGCGCCCACATGCCCCGACGAGAGATCCCCAGCCGGTGCTTGACTGCGCACGGGTTTTGCCGGGCTTGCCGTCGGCCGATGACGACGACGCTTACTGCTCATCACGCACCACCTCACATTGCGGTATCTGGCTCATCTCCACCGCTTCACCGCGGTCATAGAGTGCCCAGAATGCCGCGCTCAAAGCACGGTAATCATTGAGCGTTATCTGGTAATGCCCACACTGCACGGTAAAAGGCACACCGTTGAGAAGAATCTGTGCCGCATCATTTTCCACTACCGACGCACCACAGCACCACCGCCGCGTTCCACAGATCACTTCAGGAGCTGGACGATTCACGTCAGATAAATCAATCCCCAGATACGATGGACGATATTCCGGTGGTGCGCACAGCACATCGCGAGCGCTTACCACTCCTGTTAGTACGTGTAACGAAGCGAATCCTGCTGCATTGGCACCGGCAATATCTGTATCCAAGCGATCACCAACGCATAGCGGATTGCGCGCGCCAGTTTCTTCCATGGCAAGAACATACATATCCGGTGCTGGCTTTCCAGATGATAGTGGCTGGACCCCAGTTGCGCAGACCACTGCTGCCACCATCGCCCCATTACCTAGCATGTTCCCACGATCTTGCGGGGTGGTGGCATCGAGGTTTGTGGCAATGTACTGTGCTCCAGCTTGGATTGCCAAAGCTGCCTCGGATAGCTCACGGTAGGATATGTCGGCGCTGAGTCCGTGGATTACGGCTTCGGGGTGTTCGTCTGCAGATGTGACGACGCGCAGATCTGTTTGGGCTAGTTCAGCAAATAGGCCTTCTGTTCCTAGGGCCAGGACTTTAGCGCCTGGAGGCACATGTTGGCAGAGCTGACGGACTGCGGTGCGTGAGGAGGTGTATATCTCGTGGGGATGGGCAGGAATACCGTGCTCAGTGAGTTTGTCGGCTACTGCCTGTGCCGTTCGTGTGGAATTGTTCGTCAAAAAAGCAGTACGCATTCCAGCGTGACGCGCCAGCGCAATGCCCTGAGCTGCATACGGCACTGATTGCGATCCCCGATAACATACACCGTCTAAATCGAGTAAGAGATAGTCGTGCATGCTACTCAGCGGCTTCTCACTCGATAATAGCGTCGCCATTGTTGTCAATCCTCGCTGTTGTTAGTCCTCGTCATCCTCACGAGTGCGATCGACGTAAGCGTCAAGACCATCGAGATCGCTGAGCTCATCTAGGTCAGTTGTATCTTCACGATCGCCACCAATGCCGCGGTCGGTGCGCCCATGATGGTCGTTTTCATCGCTATCGTCAGCACTGTACTCATCGAATAATTCTGGATCTATCTCGGGGATAGCCGTATCCTTTTCGTCGGTTAACTCTGCGTCTTCCTCGTCAGCATTTACATCTTCGCCTTCGTCATCATCGCCCAGATTCGCACGCTCATCGGTTAGGCTCGCATATTTTTCCTGGCGGCTATCCGCGTTATCTGCGTTTCCCTCTGGCTCGTCTGCATATTCAGGATCAGCGTCAGCTCCGGTTTCTTTGCCACCAGCTCGGTCATTTTCTTCAGCTACGACGTAGTCCTCATCCAGTCCGTCAATCTCCGAGAAATCCGCTGTGTCAATAGCGTCTGCCCATAGGTCGTGCGGATCGGATTCCCGATCGGATTCGCTCTCTTGCAGTCCCTCATTATCAGTATTAGATCCAACCGTCTGCGCACTATGAGTTGCCGAGGTATCTACCAAATCATCGAGTACGTCGTCGAGATCAATCATCATATCCCCGCCGACATCGCAATACACTGGCTCCCACTGTTCGCGCAATGCAGCCGCTTCCTCCGTTCGACCACATTCTTCTAGTCGATCTGCCTTAATGAGTTGCACGCGCGCCGCTAATTCCCGAGGGAGTTGGTCAATAATAATTTTCTCTACTACCCGTAAGCCGCCTTCACTATCTCCGATGTCAGCGCGCGCCCCCGAGGTCACTAATGCAAGTTCGATCTGTGCCTGCGGTTCGAGTCGATTAAGGGCAATACCTTCAATAAAACGCAAGGCTTTCTCCGAACGTCCTAGACCGCGTTCCGCATCCGCTTCAATCGCCACATGCGTATAGTCGTCACTCATTCGACGATAGGTACGCAGTTCGCGGAGTGCTTCCGAGTAGCGTTCCGTGGCATAAGCCGTTAACCCTAACGCTTCCCGCACAATATCAATGCGCGCCGCACGCCCGTATGCGGCTCGGGCATGCTGATAGGCAACCTCTGGATCAATATCGAGCATTTCACCGGCATAAGCGAGGTGCCGCGCAACATAATCGGCATTATCGCGGTTCAAAGAACGTAAATGTTTCCGGGCTGCCCCATCCAAGGATTCCGGGGTAATTGACGGTGGAATATCGGCTATTGAAGCCCCTATCTCCTTTTGTTCCCGCTGCGGAGAGCGCCCAGGACGCGGACGATCGGCGTATCTGCGATCTTCATCGCGCCCATGCTCGGCACGGAAACGGTAATCCGAGGCCGCTCCCTCATAGTTTTCTCGTCCCACACCGTATTCTTCGGGCATTTCCCGTTGCATATCGCGGGATTGACGCCGCTCGTCAAAGCGTTGATTAAAGCGAGATTCACCGCCCGAACGTGAGCCACTCCAACGCCTGTCAGAGAACGAATCCGCTGACCGACGAGAATCCTCATACCGGCGAGAACCTCGGTTTCCCTCGCGATATTCCACTCGGTATCCGTCATGACGCTCGGTTTCTCGGGATCTAACATGCGCGTTTTCATAACGGTCATATCGATTCTCACCATAGCGAGATTGCCCTCGACGCGAGTCAAAACGCTGTGTGCGTTCCCCGCTGCCACGCTTCGTATTATCCTCACGCGCCCACTGGCGTTTCCCGTCCGAATACGCATTATGCGAGCGACGATCGTCTCGATCCCAGTTATGAGTGCGACCATGCCAGGAATCCCGTTGCGTAGCAGAATCTCGCCCACTGCCTGCATAGCGCTTGCGGCCGTCTGCGTCGGACCACTGGTTACCACGATATTCTCGCCGCGTATCCCGATCCGAGAAACGTCGATTCTCTGAACGCTCACCATCGCGCTCACGCGACCAACGCCGTTCGCCGCCATCCGTGTTTTCCCAGCGCCGATAACCACCAGAAGCAGCACGGGCAGACGACCCATATCCACGACGCCCATTCCCTCGACGTTCATAACTGCCGTATGACTTTCCATCCCGACCTTGGTCTTCTCGGGCGTAGCCATTTCGCTCTGAACCTTCCCGAGAGTAGCGGGCTTCACCGCGCCCCGCCGTTCGGTCATCATTGCGACGAGCAGCACCGCGGCCATCGCGGGACCACCCATCTGCATGGGAAGCAAAGCGTTGCGAACGACCACGACGGGAGGAACCACCATCGCGTGCGGCCGGTTGCCAACCGGAGGATTTCTTCTGCGGGCGCCCAGAACGATCGTTATATTCTCTATCAGACATGACATCCTCACGGTTCAGTTATCAAACAGCGCCACTCGGGATTCCCGAGGATACGGCGTACCTACCTAGAATACCGGAATGTATTGCCTAGCTGAGCGTGCTGTTAGCGACAACTCAACTAAAGCAACGATACGAACGTTATTCTCTGGCATGATCCCGTAATATTCCTGCAATATGCCAACGAGTGAACCCCATAGCATCTGTTCTCCTCTGCTCATCCATAGTTTTCTGTCATATAGTGCTACCAGTGGCGCCGCATAGCGATTACCGTATATGGACTGTCTAGGTGGACACACAGGAAATCACTCCTCCAAGGAGTTCTCTTTTCCTAATTCTTCCCCAGGCACTTGCTATCTACACATTTTCAGTTTCCGGTACAGCGTAGACACTTTGGCGCATGCCGCGTCAGCGAAATTCCCCCCCCCCATAGAAACGTGTGATAACACCTATATTCACACCAAAAAATCCTGATAACAACGATTCCATAAAGATTAGAAAAGCGATCGCATACTTGAATATACGCCTTATATACATAAAAGGTATTGCGGATCTACTTCTCACATTCTATTATTATGGTAACGATTCCATAAGAATTGTTTTACGGCACCGTCGCCTAAGGAGAACAACCCATGAATAATCTCCCGAAAATGACCAGCCAAACTCAACAACACAGTCCTTTCTCTTTGATGTGGCAATTCGCCACAGACCCAGAACAAAACACACTATGGTCTGCAGATTCCGCAATAGAATCCTGGTTAGCCACCGAACGAGGTCTAGCACTAGCTCAAGGAGAGCTAGGAATTATTGATCCAGACACGGCGCAACACATCGCA
Organism: Trueperella sp. LYQ143; assembly: GCF_046599595.1. Lineage (NCBI taxonomy): Bacteria > Bacillati > Actinomycetota > Actinomycetes > Actinomycetales > Actinomycetaceae > Trueperella > Trueperella sp. LYQ143. The sequence goes on from NZ_JBKIWR010000004.1 coordinate 68,406, forward strand.
CGCGCAGCAGTATTAGAAAATATTGACCGAGACGAGCTATGGAAAGTCGGTAAAAACGTCGGCTACCCCATCCTTGGGTTAGTTCGTCAAATTTCTGCGCATCTACCCGAAGGTCCAAACGGGCGCGTCCACTACGGGGCAACAACGCAAGACATCATGGATACAGGTCTGGCGCTACAAATGAGCCGTTCCGTCGAATACCTTGACCATCAACTGCAACGCTTCGGCGATGCGCTAGCAACACATGCCCGCCAACACGCACACTCGATCATGCCGGGGCGCACACACGCCCAACAAGCCGTTCCCACCACCTTCGGCGCAACACTAGCAACGCTCCTCGATCAGGTACGCCGCCAACGCGAACGGCTCCCTGCCACACATCAACGAGTTCGCGTCATATCCCTATTTGGCGCAGGCGGTACCAATGCCGCTCAAGGGAAAAATCACCTGAGATTCGCGCCCACCTTGCCCGCATACTCCGATTAACGGATCCCGTCATCCCGTGGCATACCGACCGTGATGTTCTTGCCGAATTCGGCTGGACATGCGCCTCCTTGACTGGAACATTAGCTAAATTTGGCCGGAACATCGTCGATTTATCCTGGAGGGAAATCGGTGAAGTATTTGAACCCTACAATCCACACCGGGGTGCCTCGTCCACAATGCCACAGAAAGTCAATCCCATATCCTCCGAACTAATGATCGGAGTGGCAGCCTGCGCTGGCGCAATGGCGTCATCTCTGGTGCGGATGCAAGAAGCAGGGCACGAACGAGCAGCCGGAGAATGGCAAGCCTAATGGCTCATCATCCCACAATTAGGCTGCCTGGCTAGTTCTGGACTGTTTGCTGCCAACGAAGCTGCTGCAGGACTCCGAGTAGATACCGAACGGATGATACAAAATCTGACGCTCGATGGCGGCCTCATTATGGCTGAAGCACAGATGATCCAACTAGCAGCCGCAATGGGCTGAGAAAATGCTCACGATTTAGTCTACGAAGCTGCCACCCGAGCACGCCTGAGCGGGCGAATCCTCGCCGATGTTCTCCCTGAAGTCGCACGCGAACAAGGAAAAGATCACTTATTACCAGATCCGCTCGTCACCGCCCAAGATTACATCGGCGAAGCAGAACTCATGGTTGGCGCTGCAATTGACCGCTGGAACGACACCCAGTGCCTCGATCTCTCTCCCGCTCTCCACACCTTAGCCTCAGCAGCTAACTAACCTGCCAGCTCACAGCAACAGGAGAAAATGAACATGTCTCACACTCCACGGCGCGATCCCAGGAAAGAGCGCGCAGCTAAAACATCTGCTTAGCACACACATAGTGTCGGGGCAACCGTATCGCAACGGCTATGGCGTTACCTCGTTCCGATTGCTGCCGGATTCCTCATCTGGCTCATCCCCCATCCGGCAGCGAGCACGTCACATGCCTGGACGATGTTTGCGGTATTCAGCGCCACTATTATCGCTATTATTACCAAACCTATGCCGATGGGAGCGGTATCTGTTATCGGCATGCTCGTGGGCGCACTCATCGGAGTCACCCCGTTAAGCGCAACAGAAAACGCAAAAGTCACTGCACTGTCCGGCTTTGGCAACTCCACAATCTGGCTTATCGTCACTGCTTTCCTGATTTCACGGAGCTTTATCAAAACGGGTCTTGGCAGACGCATAGCCTTATGGTTTGTCTCAAAAATCGGTGGCCACATGCTTGGCGTCTCCTACGGCTTAGCACTCGCCGATTTAGTCATGTCCCCCGCTATTCCATCTGCCACTGCTCGCGGAGCTGGCATCATGTATCCCATCATGCGTTCTGTCGCTGAAACCTACGATTCCCAACCAGGGCCAACTGCCCGTCGCGCCGGAGCATTTCTCGCCATTAACGTCGGGCAAGTAAACGCGATTACCTGCGCAATGTTCCTCACTTCTATGACCGGCAATCCCCTCATTGCCGCCCTTGCAGCAGATTCCGCAGGCGTGAGTCTCACCTGGGGGCAATGGGCATTAGCCTCTATCGTTCCAGGAGTAGCAGCATTATTAGTCGTTCCCTACGTCGTCTACCGCGTATATCCACCGGAGCTAAAACGCACTCCAGAAGTCGTGGAAATGGCAAAAGCTGAACTTAAGAGAATCGGGCGGATAACTCGCGACGAGATCATTATGGCAGGCACTTTCGTTCTGCTGCTCTTCTTGTGGACCGTCGCAGATGCTTTGTGGGCGCTGCCAGCAACCACAGCCGGATTCATCGGACTAGCCGTTTTAATTCTTACTAACGTCTTAACCTGGGATGACGTCATTAGCGAAAAATCTGCCTGGGATACGATGATCTGGTTTGCCATTCTCGTCATGATGGCAAACGCACTGTCAGCTTTCGGCCCATGGCGTGGGTGTCGAAATATATTGCTGGATCTGTCAGCGGAATGCACTGGATTGTAGGGTTCATCATCCTGACTTTGTTCTACTTCTATTCGCATTACTTCTTCGCTTCAGCAACAGCACACATCACAGCTATGTATGCGGCTTTCCTCGGAGCTGCCATCGCTATCGGTACTCCGCCCTTGATGGCTGCCCTTGTCCTAGCATTCATTTCCAATCTCTTCACATCCTTGACGCAGTACTCTGGCGGAGCCTCGCCAGGTCTGTTTGGATCTGGTTACAATACTGTTTCACAATGGTGGCGCGTGAGCTTCATAGCCTCTATCGCGTCAATTGCAGTGTGGATGGGCATCGGAAGTGCCTGGATGAAGGTGATTGGATTATGGTGACGTCCTCGTCTCAACCGGAATTTCAGGGGATCATCCCATACCTCGTCTCGCCATTAACTGCAGAAAATGAGGTCAACGAAACGGTATTGCGGCAACTTGTCTCATATCTGATTGAATGTGGCGTCCACGGGTTATCTCCACTGGGATCGACGGGCGAAGTCATGTACCTCACTCAGGAGCAGCGTGAACGTATCGTTGCAATCACGGTTGATGAGGCTGCCGGACGAGTCCCCGTCATTCCTGGTATCGCCGCCTTCTCTTGCCATGACGCAGCAACTCAGGCGCAACGGATGGCAGCATTAGGTGCCAACGGATTAGTCGCCATTCAACAACATTATTTTCCTGTTTCTGCCAGCGGAATCGAACAGTTTTTCACGGCAATCGCTACCGCAACGGATCTTCCAGTAGTGCTATATACCAACCCTCGACTCAATGGAGGAATTCCGATAGATGTTGTGTGCCGACTCGCCGAGCTACCAACGGTTCAATATATGAAAGACGCCTCTGGAGTAACGGGATATCAATTGAGTATCTCTAACCGGCTCGGAGATAGGATAAAGTTCTTCTCTGCTTCGGCACATATCCCAGCAAGCGTTATGGAGCTAGGCGGTGTTGGGTGGATGGCTGGTCCAGCTTGCGTCGTTCCACAGGCGGCGATCGCTCTGTGGGATGCCTATCAGCAGGGAGATCACAATAGGTTATGGCAGTTACAGCGTGCTCTGTGGCCTATTAATGAACTATTCCAAAAGTATTCCTTAGCTGCGCTCATCAAAGCAGCATTATCCATCCGAGGCTTTGACGTAGGTGCCCCCATTCCTCCGCTTTCTCCCATACCAGAAAATGCATGGGACGAATGCCGTACTGCTCTCGCTCACGCTGACCAGAGCCTAACCTGAGCGCAGGCGAGATACCCCTGTTCCTCTCCAAAGGACGCTGTTCATTGTAAGATCGGTACCAGTACAGATCTTATAAGGGAGGGCGCAACGTGGGTCAGGATCATAATGAATCTCGTTCTGGCCCACGCGCTCGCCCATTATTGCGCGATGTTGCTTCACTGGCACGAGTTGGAACAGGGACCGTCTCGCGGGTACTGAATAACTCTGGGCCCGTAGCCGAGGAAACACGCCAACGTGTGCTTGATGCGGTAACAAAGCTGGGATACCGACCAGATCCTTTCGCTCGTGGTCTGCGCTCTCGATCCACGCGTCTTATCGGATTAATTCTGCCTGACCTGCTCAATGAGTTTTATGCGCAAGCATCCACTGTCATTGCGGAAAAGCTCGTCCAGGCAGGATTTCAGCTACTGGTATCAACAGCTAATACTCCTCAGCAGGAGCTTGCTGCCTTGGAATCACTCGTCGATATGCATGTTGACGGCATTATCAACGTTCCATCCAGTAATGAGGTTACTCTCCCTGACGATATTCCGATCGTTCAGCTTAACCGTTACTCGATTAATAGCAAGGCTCCTGCTGTACTCTGCGATGAGCAACACGGTTTCTTCGAGCTCATGAATCTTGTGCTACATGCTGGACACCGAGATATTGCTATCGTCATTGGCAATCCACATCATTCAACAACTCGTGAACGCCTTAATGGCATGCGGTTGGCCTGTGCCCCTTTTGGCTTGGTCGTGCCAGAGCAAGGAGGCGTTGAGTCACCGGCAGGACGAGTGCAGGTCTTATGTGGCGAGTATTCCCAACAGTGGGGTGAATCAGCCATTGATGAGATATTCAACGCAGATACGGCTTCCCTAACACAGAAAACCAACTCGCAAATAGAAGGTGGGCATACAGATCACCACCACAGGTGGCAGCCCAGCGTCATCGTTGCCTCCTCACCGCGTATTGCCTCAGGTGTGGTGTGTGCATTATCGCGCCACAATATACGTATCCCTGAGGATATTTCTGTTGTCGCTTATGACGATCCCCAGTGGTATTCCCTGTGGAGTCCGGGCATGACCGCTCTTGTTGCGCCCATGTCTGAGATGGGCGCTTTAGCGGCTGAGCTCCTTCTTAAACGTATTGCCGGTGAGGAAATAGACTCTCGCAACCATTACCTGACAGCGCATATTGAGCGGCGCGGCTCTCTTATAGAACGGAGTTGCCAGCATGATTCTTGAAGAAAATCAGATTCCAGATCAAGAAGAGCTAATAGCGCTTTACGATTCGGTGCGCTGGAGTTCCTATACTGACAATGCAGAATCTTTATTTGCCGGTATTGCCAATTCTCGTTACCTTGTTACTGCGCGTAATGACGAGGGGAAACTTATTGGTCTTGCCCGAATTATTGGCGATGGCTACACAATCGCATATCTGCAAGACATACTTGTTCATCCCGATTATCAGCACTGCGGTATTGGGCGACAACTCATAGAGGCGGTATTTGCACCGTTTCATCACTGTCGCCAACATGTGCTCATCACGGACGCAGAACCGTACCAACGCCGTTTTTATGAATCAGCAGGATTCGTAGAAGCCCGTGACTGGGATAAAGATTCTGGGCAAATTCGCTGTTTTCTGCGATTCAACAATCCTAATCGTTAACAGCAAGCTTTCTTGTCTTGCCAGATACGATAATCTTGCTAGGTTTTCCTTTTCCACTAGCGATTAGAAAAAGTAATCGTCCCGCTATGGATAAGAAATCACCTCTTCGTATTTATGCACTTATAGGCAGACGGCCCTGTCCACCTAAATAGTCTGTGTGTTTTTGGGTGTGTGTTAGGCGCGGAGAGAAGTGTTTTTTCTCTTCGCGCCTATGTGTTGTTATGTGGTTGTGTGACGGCGGTGTCCTACTCTCCCACACCCTCGCGGGTGCAGTACCATCG
>NZ_JBKIWR010000005.1:0-180442 GCF_046599595.1 Trueperella sp. LYQ143
CCGCACCCCGGGCACTTAACACTCGTCATTCATAACAGAGTGCCAAACCCCTAAAACACACCAACTACAACACCCAGTTTCCCCCGCAATAACGCCAAAAAATCCCGACAAAAGCAACACAATTTGTCCGACCAATTAGTTGACTACAACCAACTAAAACCCCCACTTTCGCGCATCAACACAACGAAAAACCCGAAAAATAGCAACACATTTTGTCCTATAACCCGCAAAACCCCCTACCTCGAGCGTCCGGCAACAGGCAGAAAACATTTCTACCGAGGCCCTCTGCCCAGTCACACCGTCAGCTCATAAAAACACAAAGAAAAATGGCTGAAGCATTTGCTCCAGCCATTCATCACACGCATTTCTGTTACTTATGCGTTGGGGCGCTTGCCGTGATTTGCGCCCTTCTTACGGCGTTCACGACGCTTTCTTCCACGCTTAGACATGTGTCAACTCCTCAATCTCGAAACGCTCCTAGTGTAACGGTCTACCCACCATGCTTTCAATTAGGGATGAGCTTTGTGCGCAGACCCACCACACCATACAGCGCCACTACCTACATATACGTTTCACCTTCACGCCACACTTGCGTCACGGTCAAATCCTCATCAAACACCACAGCATTACAGGGCGCCCCGATCTCCCACTCTAAGGTCAAACCGGGGGTATCTGCGTCAAAACCTAAGGTCATCGCCGGTGTTTGCACACAGGCCCGCACTGCCACATCCATCGGCACGTATCCGCCACCGACCATTCGCTCAATCTCTTGCGCGATTCGAGCAGTACCACCAGCAATAGCTCCGCCACGCGATAACCGAGCCACACCGTCAACAATATCGACGTCCAATCCCCCTAAGGTGTAGCGCCCATCAGGCATACCCGCGCCTTCCATCGCGTCGGTTACGAACACCACGCCCAGCGGATTATCCGTACCAACATATTCAAGAACGTCATGAACCAAATCAGGATGAAGATGAACTGCGTCCGCAACCAATTCGACCACGCAGATCCCCTTCTTTGCCGCAGCAATCAGCTCTCTAACCGGCCCTGGCGCACGATGCCCAATCGGCGGCATAGCATTAAACAAGTGCGTCGCCATCTGCGGTGGGCGCGTAAACCCGATCTCTTGCGCGTACTCAGCCGTCGCTTCCAAAACTGCCCGAGTCTGCTCTCCACTCGCACTGGTATGCCCCCACGAAGGTACAGCACCATAATCCAGCAACATTCGAGCAGCCTCCATTGCCCCCTCAACCTCAGGGGCAATAGTCATCGTCTTGATGTATCCCTCGCCAGCTTCCAGCCAGGAACGCAGCTCCGCCATATCAGGCATCCGCACTGCAGCCGGATTCTGCGCTCCGCACTTATGCGGAGAAATATACGGGCCTTCCAGATGAATACCAGCTAATTTCCCAGCTCGGCACGCACGAACCAAATCCTTAATAGCAGGAATTGGATCAACGAGTGACACCGTCGATGCCAGCATCACCGTCGTTCCCAAGGCGCGATGGGCACCAACTGCGGTATCCACCCCTTCTGGCGACGGATTATCCGGGAAAGACGAGCCGCCACCCCCATGACAGTGCACATCCACAAAACCTGGAGTTACCCATCCTGACACGTTCTCGTCAGGAGGAAAGATCTCGGCAATGCGGCCATCTTCTAGGCGCAGACCAGAACCGACGAGTTCCCCTGCTGCATTGAGGAGCCGACCACGCAATTCACTCATGACAGTACCTCCCAGCGGTTACGGTACAGATCTGCATACTGCAACTTGCTTGCCGCCGCTTCATCGACAAAAACCACGACAGACGGATGCATCTGCAAAATCGATGCCGGGCAGACGGCACTCACGCCACCTTCAACCATCGCAGCAACCGCGTCTGCTTTCGCCGCTCCCGTCGCAATCAACAAAAGATGCTTGGCCTCCATGATCGTCCCCAAGCCCTGAGTGACGCACATCGTTGGCACCTGGGAAATATCATTATCGAAGAAACGCGCATTATCCTTGCGAGTGCGCTCCGTCAGCGCATCAACATGGGTGCGCGATACCAGCGATCCACCTGGCTCATTAAAACCGATATGGCCGTTCGCCCCGATACCAAGAATCTGCAGTACGATACCACCGGATTCCCGGATAGCACGGTCATAATCAGCAGCAGCTACCTGCGGATCTTCTGCACGGCCGTCAGGGGTATGTAAGCCTTCTTCGCTCAGTCCCGTCTTATCGTCACCAACTAGTTCGGCGCGCAAAACATTGCGATAGGCTTCCGGATGATCCTGCGGAATCCCAATATATTCATCCAAAGCAAAAGCGTGAGCGCCCGTCAATGAGAACGATCCAGCCGCATGTGCTTGCCGCAAACGCTCATATAACGGCAAAGGCGTTGACCCCGTTGCCACACCGACAACCTGACGATCTGCTGCTTTCATGACATTCATGAAATACTGTGCAGCCGCCGCTCCAACCGCCTGCTCGTCCGCGTAAATTCCGACTTTCATCCCTTAGCACCCTTTCCGTTCCACGATGAACACCATGAACACATCACCCTCGCACCATGATGGGGGACACTTCCCAGCATACATCCGCCCTACTTCCCCTCGCCTGCGCATAACGCATCCGCAAACCAGGAGGTGATAGAGGTCGGATGGGTAATAGCCGTTCCAACAACCACCGCATATGCCCCGGCAGCCATCACTTCCTGCGCCTGTTGCGGGGTATGAACGCGCCCCTCGCAAATCACCGGAATATCAGAAAATTCAGCCACCATCTGACGCAATAAATCCATATCCGGACCAGAGGTTTTCTCACGCTCGCCGGTATATCCAGCCAACGTTGTGGACAAAATATCCGTTCCCGCTTCAGCCGCCATCCGCGCGTCAGCCAAGGATCCGCAATCTGCCATCACAATAGCGCCCTCGCTATGCAAGGCAGCTACCGTCTGGGCATAACTCAACCCATCCGGACGAGGCCGACGAGTTGCGTCAATAGCAACAATATCTGCCCCAGCCATCACGCATGCCCGCGCATGACGCAACGTCGGAGTGATATACACACCCTCATCACCCTCTTTCCACAACCCGATTACCGGCACTTTCACCTGCCCCTTAATAGCTGAAATATCAGCCAACCCCTGGCAACGGATTGCTCGCGCACCACCTCGTTCAGCGGCCAAGGCCATCTGCGCCATCGTTTCCGGATGCCGCAACGGCTCACCAACATAGGCCTGGCACGAAACGATTAACGCCCCGCGCAAGGATTCAATAAGACGACGTGCTGTCGCTGCCTCAGACATCTTCTCTCCTCGTGTAGATCAAAACGTGTAATGCCACCATCGGCTCACTTGCACTATGCGCCACCCTGCTATCTATATGTTCAGATTCATCAAATTTTCCGACGCATATACCGGCGGCTAAAAGCAATCGCCGCACCCAACAATGGCGCGCGCGAGCCACATGCCCCATGAACCAGCGCAACCTTCGCTACCGGATCCATCACGCACCCGCCATATCCATCTCGAAGCGCTCGCCACCAGGTATCCCCAGATTTCGTCATGGACCCTGACAACACCACAATCGCCGGATCAACACTATTAACCAAGGAACCAACAGCTTCCCCAAGGGCAAAAGCAGAGCGGGTGAAACAACGTTTTACTGCCGGATCACCAGCATTCGCCCGATCATACAGCTCTTTCCCGTTCGCGACCACTTCGCCATCCGCGCAAAACTCGGCGTTAAACCAATTCGTTATTCCGTGACCAGAACAAATACCTTCAATATGCCCGTAACGCCCACATGAGCACCGCATGTGACGGGCCTCGTGGTGATGGATATGCCCGACGTGCCCAGCAAGAAAATGCTCACCTAATACGACATCCCCACCAACAACCAGCGCTCCACCAATGCCGGTGCCCACAGCGATCGCCAATACCGAGCGATACCCCCGCCCAGCACCGCACACGGCCTCCCCTAGACCATGCGCATGAACGTCATTAATCACTGCCACCGGCACTGCGGCAGCCTGTGCAACCAGATCCCCTAATGGCGTGCCCGACCAGCCCGGCATAGTGTTCGTTGCTGACAGCACGGCCCCAGTGTTGGGATCAATAACCCCGGCACTAGCGATTGCCACGCCCACAACATCGGGATGGGATTGCAGTTGCTGGCGCACCATTTGGAGCACACGCTGCACAACCGCCTCCCCTCCCTCCTCGGCGTTCGTCGGCATTTCGCTGTAGGTGCCAATATGCAGATCTGGAAGCTGGGTGATAGCAGAACCGATCTTCGTCCCCCCAATATCCATTGTGAGGATCTTGCCCATGCCAGATATAGCCTGCTCAGAGCCCGCCATACCTGACCGCAATCCGAGGGCATCCGCCGATTCTTCAACTCTTTTGCTCATCACCGCACCTTCTCTCAATGTGACAGCGCACCGCAAAAGCAAATACGCCGTTTGGCCCTATGCGATCTGGGATTATTCGGCGAGCAGGCCTACCGAACGCAAAACCTCAGCGACCGCCTCAACGTCATCGCCTGATAGCGCTTGCACCGGCTCCGGCATGGTATTGGTGTCAAAAACACCGAGGAGCATCAGAGCCGTCTTAAATGACCCCACGCCAGCCGCATAACCCATCTCGCCACTTGCCGAGGTAATACGCATGAGTCGGGTGGCCTCATCTTGCAACTGACGAACCCGCTCCCAATCTCGATTCTCTGCCGCTCGCCATTGCTCAACATAAACACGCGGGTCAACATTAGCCAATCCCGGCACACACCCGTCTGCATGGGATAAATACGCCCCATCGACAACTACCTCATGCCCAGAGAGCAAACACAAATCAAGCTGCTGCTCATCACGCAATAACGCGAGGTTACGGAAAGAAACATCATCGCCCGAAGAATCTTTCACTCCAGCCAGCACCCCATCACGCGCCAGCTCGATAATCAATGCAGGGCTGAGTTTTTTGTGTACGCACACCGGAATATCGTAGGCAAACAACGGCACGTCAATTGCCTGCCGAATGAGCCGGAAATGACGATTTACTTCCTTTTCCCCGAGAATCGCATAGAACGGAGCCGTTGCCACAATCGCATCCGCTCCCAGCTCGCATGCCACTTTCGCATGCGCAATGACCCTCGGCGTCGTCATATCAATCGCGCCCACCAATACCGGAACGCGCTTATTCACGATCCGCATTGTCGCTTCGATGATCTGGCGTCGGCGCTCGTCAGTGCAGAAAACAACTTCTCCTGACGAACCGAGGATAAACAGCCCATCAACTCCGGCCTCAATCATCCGGTTCAGTGAGCATTCCAAAGAGGGAATATCCAGTTGTCCATCTGCCGTCAACGGGGTAACAACCGGAGGAATAACACCACGAAAATTCATTATCTTAACCTTGTCCTAAGTTGGGATGAAGTAGCGAAGGCGCAGCGCCTAACAGCGTGCGAGTATAGGGATCTTGCGGATTTTCTAGAATTTGCCGAGCTGGGCCTTCTTCAACCACTCGCCCACCATTCATTACCGCAATCGTGTCGGATATATACCGGACAGTCTGAATATCGTGCGAAATGAAAACCATCGCCAGCCCCAAATCATTTTTGAGGTCCATAAGCAGATTCAAAATCTGAGCTCGCACCGACACATCTAAAGCAGACGTTGGCTCATCAGCAATGATGGCATCCGGGCTCAGCGAGAGGGCCCGCGCAATGGCCACCCGCTGCCGCTGCCCGCCAGAAAGCTGAGAGGGCAAAGCCCCCAGTGCTGACGAGGGCAGACCTACCATCTGGATAAGTTCAGCCACCCGCCGTTCTCGCTCTGTTTCTGTTCCGATTTTGTGTACTCGCAGGGGGTCCATCAACTGATCGCGTACCGCCATGCGCGCATTTAACGCTGTTGCCGGATCTTGGAACACCACAGAAACAACCCGCCCAATAGCTCGACGATCTGCCGCGGAACGTTTGGTTACTTCTTCCCCTTTGAAATACACATGCCCAGCGGTAGGAGCCTGCAAGCCACACATCACATTTGCTGTAGTGGATTTCCCGCATCCGGATTCTCCGACGATACCGAGAACTTCCCCTGGCTTCACCGTCATGGATACCCCATTGACGGCATGAACGAGATGCGGTTTGAACAGCGATCCGGTTCGCGATTTGAACGTTACATAAACATCGCGCAACTCAATGATCGCATTAGGCGAGGATTGGGCAGCCGATGTGGCTGACTTTGTCGTCATTGTGCTCATAACTCCTCCTGCGGATCATGGGAAGCCTGCGCGGCAATCGGTAGCGCTTTACCTGGCTGGATTGGCGGTTCATAGCCGGCCTGCTTCCACGCAGAATCCGGAACGGCGGCGTAATAGTGCTCCTTATCGGCAATTCCCATTCGAATTGGCGGAGTATCTAAGCCGACGTCTGGATGCGAAGAACGCGGGGCAAATCTGTCACCAGCGGGGAAATCCTTCGGAGAGGGCACTGTTCCCGGCACTTGATGGAGGCGCCCTGCACCGGCCTCGATAGAGAGCACCGAACCAAGTAATCCGCGCGTATATTCATGGATAGGATTCGATAGCAGTTCGCTCGTCGGAGCTTGCTCGACAACTTGACCGGCATACATCACGGTGATGCGATGCGCCACCTCGGCGACCAATGCCAAGTCATGAGACACAAACACCATCGCAAAGCCCAGCTTTTCCCGCAGCGAGTTCAATAGATCAATGACCTGTTTTTGTACTGTGACGTCCAAAGCGGTCGTTGGCTCGTCGGCAATAATTAGCTTTGGATCACGAGTTAAAGCCATGGCAATGAGCACACGCTGGCGTTGCCCGCCGGAAAGCTCATGCGGATACGAACCGAGCGTTCGCACCGGATCAAGCCCGACTAATTCGAGTAGCTCTTCCGCCGTGCGAGTACCCCCGCGCTTAGTCAATTGCTTCATCTGGGATCGAATAAGCATCGCCGGATTGAGCGACGATAAGGCGTCTTGATACACCATTGCCAACTCATGGCCTAACAGCCCCTGCCGTTCTTTGGCTGTCATCGTCAGCAGATCGCGACCATTATAGAAAATCTGCCCACTGATCTGCGCCTGCGGGTCGATTAACCCCATGATTGTCAAGGCAGTGATGGATTTACCGCATCCCGACTCACCAACAAGCCCCATCGTCTGCCCACTATGCACAGTGAACGAGACGTTATCTACCACATTGACATCGCCGTGACGCGGGAAACGAATCGAGAGGTTGCGTACCTCTAATAGCGGCGTGCCGGTCGCCTGAGCAAGGAAGCGATCATGACGCTGGGATTCCACGCGAGCCAACTCACTGATCCGCTCTTGCAGCGCTTGTGCTTGTTGCGCATAGGCCAACCGCGGATCAAGCAGGAGTTTATCTTGCTCACGGTTTGCCGCCACAGCAGCTACAGGCTGTTCCCCACGGGAGGCAACCACCATCGCGTCCGTGACTCCTTCTGAGAGGATATTCAGGCATAGCACCGTCAGCATAATAAAGATTCCAGGGAAGAAGGCCGTCCACCATTGCCCGAGCAATACTGACATATTGCTTGAAGCGTCAGAGAGCACATTGCCCCAGGTCGGCACCATTGAAGATTGCAAGCCGGAACCGATAAAGGTCAAAGAGGCTTCCAAAATAATCGCGTCAGCGACCAAGACGGTGGCGAAAACTAAAACCGGCGCTGCCGTATTGCGCACCACATGCCGAATGAGAATCCACGGGGCGCGAGCGCCAGAAACGATAACTGCCCGCACATAATCTTCCCCGTACGCACTCATAACATTTGCCCGCACGATTCGCGCTAATTGCGGGATATAGACGAAGGCAATAGCAGCAATAATGACCGCTAAAATCCCGATGACGTTATCAGCAGCGAGCCGACGCGAAAAGACCAGCACCATGACGGCAGCCATCGCGATTCCCGGAACAGCCATAATAACGTCCAGCACACGCATAATGACTTCACCGATACTCTTGCGCGCTACAGCCGCAACCGAACCGATGATCGCCCCAAAAAACAATGCAATTACCGTGGCACATAGCCCAATCGTCAGCGAGAATCGCCCGCCGTACAAGATACGAGCAAAAATATCGCGACCGACGTGGTCCGTCCCAAAGATATGTTTCGCACTTGGCGGCGCCCATTTGGTGTCAATCGCATCTGGAGAGATCGAGACAACCATAGGAGCGATAACGGAGATAGCAACCACTGCCACCAGGACAGCTAACGCAATACGCGCTCCTATCGTCATATTTCGCAGACGAGCAAAGCGCACGTTCGGCGCGGTAGCTTTCGTCAGTTTTTCTCTTTTTGACATCATCGCCATCACACCGACCTAATCCGTGGATTGATAAGCAAATACAGCATGTCAACGATGATGTTGACGACGATAAAGGACACCGCAACCACCAAAGCTCCGCCTTGTACCAGGTTCACCCAATTGTTTTGGATACCTTTGATGAGCACCTGCCCCATGCCTTGAATGGCGAAGATAATCTCGATAACGACGGCACCGCCCATAAGATAACCAACGCGAAGACCGAGTACCGTTACCGGAGTAATAAGGGCATTGCGCAGCACATTGCGCCCGATCACGACGCTACGTGGCACGCCTGCGCCAAGGGCCGTCCGAACGTAATCCCGATCGAGCTCTTCAACCATTGAAGTTCGCACCACCCGAGTCATCTGGCCGATAACTGGAATTGCCAGGGAAATAGCAGGTAGTAACATGCGGTTAAACCACCCGACAAAATCCTCAGTGAGGGGCGGTAATTCACCAGAAACTGGTATTCCCGATCCGATAAAGGCCAGCACTAGCAAGCTGGCGAGCCAAAACGATGGCGTGCCGATACAAATAACCGACAGCACGCGGATGAGCTGATCTACCCAGCGATCACGATAAATAGCGGCGATAATGCCGAGCGGGAACGCGATAAGAACTGCAATAAATAGACCAAAGAATGTCAACGATAGGGTCACCGGAAGGGCCTGGCTGACCATATCAGCGACCTTATTTGTTTCACCGACGCCGTAGATTCCAAGATCGCCATGCGTCATTCCACATAAATAGTGCCAATACTGGATAACAAGTGGATCAGTTAACCCGTGTTGTATCCGAAATTCTTGCAGGGCTTGCGGGGTGGCAAATTCCCCGAGGGCGGTATATGCCGGATCAATGGGAGACAATGCCATGACGAAGAACACCAGGATCGTCACCCCAACAATCATGATCGGCAAGGCAATTAATCGCCGTCCGAGCAGCCGCACTAGATTACTCACAGTTCTTCATTCCTCTTCTGCGATCTAGGACGTGTTGATGTTTTGCGGAGTCTCAGCAGGGAATCAGATATATTCCGATCACGTCGCTGGTAGGCGATAGTACGAAACGCCGATACTCTCCGCTTTATACCGAGGCAATAGTGGAGGGGAGGAACTGCTATGCCCCTCCCCTCCGTGCTTACTACTGCTTAGCTTTTGCGCCAAGGACTAAGAGACCAGTTGTTCCTACTCCCTTAACGTTTTCCACTTTGTTGGGGTTGTATCCCGTGATGATTGTGCGATGGAAGAGCGGATAGATCGGGGCTTCCTGAGCGATGAGATCTTGGGCCTGACCCCATAACTGCTTCGCTTCCTCACCTTGAGCCTTAGAGGCTTGCGTCGATAGCTCGCGCAACTGGGCGAATGCCTCAGGAGCACTCTTCTGCCAGGAATCACGCTGCTTAGTCCACACATTATCGCCGTACCACCAGTCGATAATGATGCCCGGATCGTTACCAAAGACGGAGGGATCGCCTGGGGCGAGTGCCACATCATAGGTCGGGTTAGCAATATCAGCGAAGTTGGAGTACAGATCGCCGGAGGCCATGGACTGCACATTCACTTTCAAACCGGCAGCTTCGAGATCTTGACGGATCAGCGGAGCGAGGTTCGCAATCCAGGGGTGATCGGTAGTAATCAGGGTAACCTCTTTCAATCCTGCCTTGCTGAATGCTTGCTTTGCCAGATCGGTATTGAAATCGAACTGGGTGGTCGCTTTCTTATACATTGGGTTGGATTCTGGGAGGAATGAGGTGGCTACCTTTGCATCTCCTTCCATTGCCTGATCGACGAGCTTCTGCCGGTCAATGGCATGGTGGAATGCTTGGCGCACTGCCGGATCATTAAATGGCGCCTTGGAGGTGTTGAACATCAGGAAGGCGTTGTTGTAGCCGCCAACTTCATCGAGTTTCCAGCCGCCTGCTTCCAATTGTTTCTTCGTCGCCGACGGGACTGCTTCCATGACGTCAATCGTTCCGCCTAGAGCTGCCGATAGACGCGCTGAATCGTCTTTGAGGACGTCCCAGTGAATCTTTGAGACGGTTGCCGGTTTGGAACCGTTATAAAACTCGTTCGGGGACGCTTCAATTGCAGTGCTGGTGATGGTGTCAAACTTGTACGGGCCAGTTCCGATCGGC
Source organism: Trueperella sp. LYQ143 (assembly GCF_046599595.1). Taxonomy (NCBI): domain Bacteria; kingdom Bacillati; phylum Actinomycetota; class Actinomycetes; order Actinomycetales; family Actinomycetaceae; genus Trueperella; species Trueperella sp. LYQ143. The sequence goes on from NZ_JBKIWR010000005.1 coordinate 10,470, forward strand.
TTGGCTTTCATCTCGTCTTGCGATTTTGCTGCTGGGATGATTTTTACGTCAACCAGCCGAGCTGACAAGTTAGCAAACGGGTACTTCAGTTTGACCGTGACGGTCTTATCGTCTTTGGCAGCCACGGAATCAACGAAAGTGAAGAACTGCTTATAGATCGACGTATCTGCGGTGGTGCGCTTGTAGGACTCTGCTACATCCGCAGAGGTAACTGGCGTACCGTCAGAGAATTTCGCTCCTTCACGTAGCGTAATCTCATACTCCGTATCGGATATTTTCTTTGGCTCACCGGCTGCTAGTGCCGGATACACCTCATAGTTGGACATGTCGAATTCGTACAAGCCCTCCATGACCTGCCAGTTAGCTCCGAGTGCCAGAGCTGAGGAGGTTGTTGATGGATCATAGTTGGTTGTCTCGTAGGCAACACCTAGGTTCAGCACTCCGCTGGGAGCACCATTGCCCGACGCCGATCCGCCCGATGATCCGTTAGGCTCAGAACCACCGCCTCCACAGGCGGCGAGAGCAAGCATTGCAGCCGTTGCAACGGCGCTCACTGTTGCCCAACGCTTTGACGAACGCATATATTATTTCCTCTCCTTTGAGTGAAGTATGATGCATTATTGCTTCATACTCGTTAGAATGAATCGTAAGATGTCAGACAACTTCGCGCAAGCGTTTTTGCGCAACCAAATCCCAACGACGGGAGCCCTCCCCAACGGCGGAGCTGAGGTCCCCGTCGAGCCGATCTCTGCCGTAAATCGCTCATCAGCCACAATGAATGCCATCAAGGCATATATCTTGAACCGTGGATTAAAACCCGGCGATCCCCTCCCAACCGAAGCACGGCTCTGCGACGATCTCGGCGTGTCACGATCATCCGTCCGGGAAGCTCTGCGCAAACTCGAAGCCCTCGATATTATTCGCGTCTACCAGGGGCGTGGGTCATTCGTCGGGGAAATGTCACTCGTTCCAATGGTTGAAACCCTGGTCTTGCGCTACGGGCTCACCAGTGCAACCGGCCGAGATTCCCTGCGTAACGTCGTATCCATGCGCAGATATATTGATCTCGGCGCTGCCGATTCTCTCGTCACTGCTATGGCCGGCACCAGCAATCCCCACCTCGACGAACTCGTCGCCACCATGATTGCCAAAGCCGAAGCTGGGCACACCTATCTCGACGAAGATATTGCTTTCCATAATGGGATGAATGCCTACGTCAACAACGAACTCCTCACCCAGCTCACCGGCGCAGTATGGCTCGTTCACCAGGCTTTCATTCCGGAACTCAACAGCCAGCAAAACTCTGACAGCCTCCTGGATACTGCTCGAGCCCACGGCAATATGTTGCGTGCCGCTGAAGCTGGCGATACTGACGGATACCGCCAAGCCATATACGATCATTACCAGCCGCTAGTTGATCTCCTCCAATTGGATCACTGATCTTTTCTACCACGAGGTGAAAAATGCCCCTTCATCTTCCGTTAGCAAGTATCCACTCTGGTCGGGGGCCACTGGTCATTGCCTGCCACGGCGTTACCGATACCGCAAGCGCGCTAGGCGACCTCATCTATCGCCTGCACGACCGCTATCACGTCGTTGCGCTCGACACCCTTGGCCACGGTTTATCACGGGAGGCAACGCCGGAGGAATGTCGCAATCCCCTACCGGCCGCGCTGCGCGCCTTAAGCGAATCAGTTGAACTTTTGGTCGCAGAATACGGACCAGCCGTAGGTATTGGTCACTCTATGGGTGGCGGGCTCATCACACGGCTCGCCGCCGATCACCCTCAATGGTTTGTCGGAGTCGTCGGCGAAGATCCGGCGTGGCTCAGCGCTGAACGCGCCCAGCAATATCAAGAGAATCTGCCGGACTCTGTGGCATACCATCAGCAAGTTCGACAAAATCCAGCGCAGACTCTCGCTACCAACTACCAGGAATTTCCCTCCTGGCCCCAACGCGATCGATGTGGCTGGCTAGATGGGAAACTCGCGGTTGATCTAACCTATCTCGCCGCAGGAAATGTTGGTTATCCTGATTGGCAACTCTGGGCCACTAACCTACGTATTCCCACTCTCATTATCACTGGTGACGCACCTGGGGTCGTCATCGGAAGAGCCGGAGTTGAGCAGATTCACGCGCTGAATAATCCGCAGATCGAAACGGTTGTGATTCCTGAAGCGCCACATTGCGTGCGGCGACACAACCCAGAAGAGTTCCATCGAATTCTTGACGAATTCCTGGCCCGCGTTCACCCATAGCGCGCAGGCCGAGATCCACTCCGCCGATAAGGCAAAGGTGGATTACAATGCATAAGCAACCAACGAACGGAGTTCTCATGTTTACTCGACTTGCTCGCCCCCTGCTCGCCGCGCCTTTCGTCGCTTCTGGTGTCGATGCTCTTATCCACCCTGCGCGCCATCGCGAAGCTGCTGAGCGGGGTTTCGAGATGCTGGAACGCTTTGGAGTGCCCGCCCCATCTGCCGGAACCTTGGATCTTGCCACCCGAGCATCTGGCGCGGTTTTCACGATTGCTGGTTTATCCCTCGCCCGCGGGCGCACGCCACGCTCTGCCGCATTCCTTCTCGGTTCATTACAGCTTCCCATTGCAATAGCTCGCTATCCTTTCTGGTCCCAGCGAGGCACGCAACGTAGCGAATCCCTGACCGGATTGCTCAGCAGTCTGGGGCTCGTCGGCGGCGCATTAATCGCTGCGCAAGATCGGGGCGGTAAACCCTCTATGACGTATCGCGTCGGCAAATGGGCTGAAAATGCGCGGCAGACCGCACAAGATCGGCTACCTACCCGGTGATTGCAGATGGAATTGGCAGATGACGCTTCCACGATGAGCGCTAGTATTTCTAGCGCTTACGGGCTTGCGCCTGACTTTTCCGAAACCTGGCCTGCTCCGACGTCCGGACCCGTTAACGCCGACTTTGACGTGCCGGCCTCAAAATCTTTAACAAACCGCTATCTCATCATGGCCGCATTAGGCTCTCGGATCGTCACAATCGCACATCCCCTCGTCGCGCGCGATACTGAACTGATGGCGCACGCCCTCGAAGAACTAGGGGTAGAGATTGAGCGGAGCGATGAGGCGTGGACGATCATCCCCGCTCCCCTGCACGGAGGCACAATTGATTGTGGATTAGCGGGGACGGTTATGCGTTTTATTGCGCCAGTAGCTGCTCTTGCCGCTGGCGCAGTCCAACTTGATGGCGATCCGGCCGCCCGCCGCCGCCCAATGGACGCTATCGTTCGCGCCTTAACTGATCTCGGAGTCCATATCGAAGCCAGCACAGATATCGCTGGTCAAGCCGTACTTCCGTTGACCATACACGGCAGCGGCTCTATTGCTGGCGGGTACGTTGAAATTGATGCGTCCTCCTCCTCGCAATTCATTTCCGCTCTACTGATGACCGGCGCCCTGATGGATAGCGGATTGGAGATCCGACATCGCGGCGCGCGCCTGCCCTCTCAACCGCATATTGCCATGACGATTGACGTCCTGCGACAAGCCGGTATTGAGGTGCAGGAATATGCCGACGAATCCGGGCGCGTGGAGCGCTGGGTGGTCAGCCCGAACGTTCCCGCCTTACCGGACGTCACTGTTGAGGCTGATACCACGAATGCTGGCCCTTTCCTTGCCGCAGCTATGGTTACTGGTGGAACGACGCGAATTCACCACTGGCCCGAACACACCAGGCAGCCCGGGGCAAAATTCATTGACCTCTTTGAACGTATGGGGGCACACACACAGATCCACAACGGGATTCTTGAGATACACGGTCCACAGCAACTTGCTCCCATTGATGTGGATATGAGCGACTTTGGCGAACTCGTCCCGACGCTTGCTGCCGTGGCAGCTTTTGCCGAGGGGACCTCCCGACTGCGCAATATCGGGCAACTGCGCGGTCATGAAACAAACCGTCTCGCCGCCCTCGTTACCGAGCTAGATAAAATCGGTATCAGCGCCACGGAATGTGGCAACGACCTCGTTATTCATGGCGGATACCCAAGCCGAGCAGCAATCTTCGATACCTATGACGATCACCGTATGGCAATGTTTGGCGCTATTTGCGCCCTGCGTTTGCCAGGTTCGCGCGTGCGCAATATCGAAACGACTGCAAAAACCTTCCCCACCTTCGCCCAGATGTGGCGTGAAGGGTTCGGAGTAGATCATGGGTAGACGCGATACCGGAACCGATGATCCTCGTGTTCGGGTTCGCCCTGGCAAAGGCTCGCGCCCACGCACAAAAATCCGCCCAGACTATTCCACTGCCCGTCGCGGGCAAGTGTATCGAGTGGACCGCGGGCGCTATCACATCATCATGAGCGATGACGGAACGCACGTCAGCGCAGTCAAAGCTAAAGAACTTCCGCGCGGCGCTATCGTCGTCGGTGATATCGTCGCCGTTGTTGGCGATCTATCTGGCAAAAAAGATACTCTGGCTCGCATAGTCGATATTGACGAGCGGCGCACTGCCCTGCGACGCACCGCCGAAGAAGGAGAAAGTGCCGGTTCGGAACGGGTTATCGTCGCAAACGCCGACCAGCTCATCATCGTCACAGCACTTGCCCGCCCGCAGCCACGCCCCGGGATGATCGACCGCTGCCTGGTCGCCGCCTACGACGCGCACATGCGCCCTATCCTCATTTTCACTAAGGCAGACTTAGCGGATGCCGATGAATTGATACAGATCTATCAGCCACTCGATATTGATATGTACGTCTCCCGACTTGACGAGACTCAGCCCGCCCATGCAGAATCTGCCGAATCCTCAAGCGCTGCGCTCGCTGATCTGCACGAGATCAAAGCGGCTCTTCGTGGGCATAGTTCTGTGCTAGTTGGCCATTCTGGTGTAGGGAAATCTACTCTCATTAATGCCCTTATTCCTCAAGCCGAGCGGACAACTGGCGAGGTAAATACTGTGACCGGCCGAGGGCGGCACACCTCTACATCGGTTGTGGCTTTCCCGTTTGGTGCTGACGGTCTGGTTATTGACACCCCGGGGGTACGCAGTTTTGGCTTAGCCCACGTCGAACCTCTGGATCTTTTGCGGGCGTTCGAGGATCTTCACGAGCTAGCGGTTCAATGCCCACGCGGCTGTTTACATGAGGATGGTGGCGTTGGCTGTGCATTCGATACAGCAGCAGATGCTCGCACACGCGCTCGGGTGGCGTCATATCGCCGTCTTGTTGCCTCACGGATGAAGAACGATCCGTCCTGGATTTGGTAAAAGCTGAGCAGAAACGCGATATAGCATTTTCGTTTGCCGCTATAGGATAGGCGCTGTTGAATACGGTTTTCGGCAGATATATGTACGGCGGTAGGTTAGTGGATACCGAGCAGACCGTCACCAGCTCGCCGCCCTCGTCTTTGCGTATTTTCGTTTTTCTTCATATATCCGCACATGCGCCGGAGTACCGGCATTTCATGGTTCTCACCTAACATAGACTGCCAAACTACGTTTCACGCCGTGTTTCCCTACCCGCACAACGAAAATACGGACTCAGAACGGCATATTCCGCCTGCCCTCAAAGCTACTCCACGCGCTCCTTTCCTCTTCTTTATCTCTCTTTCTTTATCTCTCTTTCTTTATCTCTCTTTCTTTATCTCTCTTTCTTTATCTCTCTTTCTTTATCTCTCTTTCTTTATCTCTCTTTCTTTATCTCTCTTTCTTTATCTCTCTTTCTTTATCTCTCCCTCTCTTTTCTCTTTCTTTTTTCTCTCTCCCCCCCACGGCTTTCCCGCACCGATACAAGGAAAAACCGTGGCCAGAGCAACACATTCTGCCCCTATATCCCCAATCATCATGCGTATCCGTTCTGTATAGAACTGGCATATCTTTATCCACACGTCTATTCGTGCGCTTCTTCAGCTTCCCTCTGCGACTTAAGTACCCCACGTACTAGCCGGTAGCGTATGGTGGATTCATGGAAACTATCACTGCACACAGCGCATACTATGACGACCTTGTTTTGGCTTTACAGATTGCCGACGAGGTAGACGCTTTTACCATGCGCCGCTTTATGGCAAGTGATCTTCACGTCGAAACAAAACCGGATCTCAGCCCAGTGACCGACGCTGACCGAGAGGCAGAGAACATCGCCCGCCGCATACTACATCAAGAGCGCCCATACGACGCCATTGTGGGCGAAGAGCACGGGCATACTGGGCACAGCGCACGTACCTGGATTATTGATCCCATTGACGGGACGAAGAACTTCGTTCGCGGCGTGCCCGTGTGGGCGACCCTCATTGCACTATCGGAAAATGAGCGAATCGTGCTCGGAGTTGTTTCCGCACCTGCCTTATCACGCCGCTGGTTTGCCGCGGAAAATATGGGCGCCTACTGCGGGGAACGTATCGGGCAAGCCCGTGCAATATCTGTTTCTGGCGTGCAACACATCGCTGACGCCTCCCTGTCATATTCATCTTTGGATGGCTGGGAACCTCGCAACCAGCTACCAGCTTTTATCGAGTTGTGCCGTCAGTGCTGGCGAACTCGCGGATTTGGCGATTTTTGGTCATATATGCTCGTGGCCGAAGGGGTATGCGATATTGCTACAGAGCCAAAGCTCGAACTCCACGACATGGCTGCCCTCGTTCCCATCGTCACAGAAGCGGGCGGGCGTTTCACCTCATTATCCGGTATTGACGGGGCCGGTGGACCAGGAGCGCTTGCTACCAACGGGATACTCCATGAAGCTGCGCGCGCCATCCTCAATACGCCCACGCAGTCCCCCGAGTGAAAGGCAATCAGCCCAATACTGCCACAGGTACAGTTATATCCTTTGCCAGTTAAGCTCTGGCTCGTTGCACGCTATACCCGCGTGTACTCCCTCTTTTTCTGCCGGTTTCACTAGCCTCCCCCGTTTCCTTCGCCCCGTTTCCTTCACCCCGTTCCGTTCCGTTTTCCGTTCCGCTTCCACCACTCCCGTCCACCCATTTCCGCCTACTTTCTGCCTAGTTTCTGCCGCTCCCAGTTTTCCGCTCGCTTCTCCTCTTCCCTCCCCCCCCACCGACTGTCCTCGATTGCCTTCCTCAGGCACCCGCATCCACCTAATATCCCTTCCCTGTTTCTTGATCTTCCGTATTCCACACACCTAGCCAATAGAGTTACCCACACTTATCCCATAGAATTCCACCGCGTTCCCCGCCCAGAGATCATTACACTAGAGATATGCGTTTTCTTCATACGGCCGATTGGCATTTAGGCCGCTGCCTCCATGGCGCCAGCCTCACACCTGCTTTCGAACAGTGGTGTCAACACGTCATTGACGTATCGGCAAGTGAAGATATCGATGCGCTCTTCATCAGTGGTGACGTCTTTGACCAAGGCGTCCCTCCCGTCGTCATGGTCGATCTGCTTGCCGAGACGCTTGAGCAAATTGCCGAACATACGCGGGTCATCATCACCTCCGGCAACCACGATTCCGCCAAACGCCTCGGATTCGGGGCCGGGCTCATGCGCGAAGGGATCTATATCCGTACTGATTCGCGCAACGCGCACATCCCCATCGTGATACCTGGACGGCACGACGAATACGCCCTGATCTACCCCATCCCGTATCTCAATCCAGATATAGAAAACGTCAAACTCGTCAGTACCGACGAAGATCGCCCACCCCTGGAACGCAGCCACACTGCCGTCCTCACTGAGGTATCACACCGTATCACCGCAGACCTGCACCATCGCCGCGCCGCCGACGCCGAAGCCCGTATCATTCTCGCTCATGCTTTTATCTCTGGCGCAGAGCCCAGCGAATCAGAGCGATCCATCAGTATCGGCGGCGCAGAAGCAGTGGCCGCATCCGTCTTTCACTGTGAGGGGCTTATCGACTACGTTGCATTAGGGCATCTACACCGCCCCCAACGCGTCGGCGATCCACAACATGGGCCGCTCATGCGCTATAGCGGATCGCCCATCGCCTTCTCTTTCTCAGAGGAACAGCAGCAAAAGACGTCCATTATTTATGACACTACTGCGGTCGATCCGATTGAATATATCCCGGCTCCGGTCTACCGCCCCTTAGCGACCTTAACCGGCACCCTCGACGAACTATTATCGCCACGTTACTGCGATTACCAGGATCATTTTCTCCGAATCTACATCACCGATCCAGAACGCCCACAACATCTACACGAAAAACTCCTTGCACGTTTTCCACAGCTGCTCACCTATCAGCACTTATGCGAGCGCAGCGAATTAGCGGTCGCCGAAATGACACAAATTCGTAGTGATCCGTTGACCGTCCTCACCCAATTCTTTACGTCAACTGGCGGGCGAGAACTAGATACGGCAGAACAGGAAATCATTGATCGCACCTGGCGCGAAGTCATCAAGGAGGAACAATGCGATTTCGTTCGCTGACGCTCAGTGCCATCGGGCCATTCCCTGGCACTCATACGATTGACTTCGACGTCCTAACCGCCTCGCGAATTTTCCTCTTCGACGGACCTACCGGATCAGGCAAATCCTCAATTATTGACGCGCTAGTCTTTGCCCTATACGGCACAGTAGCTGGCAATGAATCAGATCCCTCACGCATCCGATCAATCTACGCCGATCTAGGAACCGAATCGTATGTCGATCTCATCTTCACCATCGCTTCTGGAACCTATCGAGTGCGTCGCAGCCCCAAATGGATCGCACAAAAGAAACGCGGCGAAGGCACAATCCAACGCAATGAGAAAGCTACCCTATGGCGTCTTGGCAATGCCAATACCCCTGCAGAAAAATGGGACGCCGATAATCCCATTGCCACCAGCGTCAAGAGCGTCAATATCGCAATCAGCGAGGAAATCGGATTAAATCGCCATCAGTTCGTTCAAACCGTCATTCTCCCGCAAGGGCAATTCGCCGAATTTTTACGGCTATCATCAACGGACCGCTCCAAACTCTTGGAAACCCTCTTCGACACCTCGGCATATTCTGCTTTCACTAAACGTCTCGAAGAACAGTCAAAACACGCCCGAGGCGAGATTGAGCGCGCCGCTCACGCAGTGCATAGCGCTATCCATGCCTGGTGTGGAATTGACGGAATGAGCGAGGATTTTCCTGAGATCGCCAGCATCGAGCTCATTGATTCCCAGGACCACCGAGCGAGCGAGGCTATCGAGGAGGCTCATCGTCACATCCAAGAACGCGCGAGCACTGCTCGCCAGGAAGCAAACCGGCAGCGTGCACTGTTAACTGCCGCAACTACCCGCTACCAATCCGCAGTTGAACGCGATGCCGCACTACGCGAGCGAGAACAGTTGCAGGCATCCCACGCTAACTTAACCGCTCACAAGGATCAGATTGCAGAATATGAAACTGCGCTGTCACGCCACGAGCACGCCGCCCTCGCTGATGAACGGTTGCGCGTCTTTAATAGCGCCCATAGCAACCTCACCGCAACATTCGATCAATTTCATAGTGCCTACGACGATCTGCGCCATAGCGCCACAGTTCTCGCAGATCTGCCCCTGCCCTCAGCACTAACACAGCTGGCAAGTGAGATAGCTGGGCAAGATATGGCGGATATTACCGTTACTTCCGCCCCACCAAAGCCCCTTAGAACGCAAACCAAAGAGCTACACGACTTAACCGAGGAATATTCCCAGACGGTTAATGCCCGCCTGGCACAGGTGCAGGAACTATGCCATCGCGAATCAGAAATCGCCAAACTGCACACAGATGTTGCACAACTAAACGAGAAATTATCCGAGTGCCAAAAACAGATTGAGTACGAAGAAGAACGCCTCTCCCAACTGCCAACGAAAATAGCAGATGTACAGAACCGGCTCGACCACGCCCGAGCAACTGCCGCGCAGCTCGACCAGCTCCTCTTACAGGAGAAAGCCGGAAAGGAGCGGCTAGAACTTTTTACCCAATGCGAGAATGCGCAACAAACTACCGCTGAAATGCGCGACGCTCTCGCCGCAGCCTTGGAACAACACAATGAGTATCACGAGCAGGTCACAGAACTAACCCGTAACTGGACTCGCAGCATTGCCTGCGAATTGGCACTTGAGTTACATGAGGGATCGCCCTGCCCGGTTTGCGGTTCAACTGACCACCCTCAGCCAGCCACACCGACTGATCAGAGCGTCACACGCGAGGAAGTACGTCAGGCCCAAGAACGTCTCGAAAACTATCAGCAGGCAGTGACGACAGCGCAGCTACAACATCAAAACGCTCACACCCGCTGGGAAAGCCTAAAAGAACAGCTGGGAGAGGTCAATCAAGATGAACTTCGCTCCCAGCAACAAGCGATTGCCGAACAAATTACCAGTGCCCAACAGGCTAAATCAGAAATAACCGAGCTGAATACCCAGCTCACCGAATATACCGAAGCGCTGGATAAGGCTCGCGAACAGGCACACGCGGCCCGCGAAGAACGATCCACGTGGGAAGCCCGCATTGCCTCCTTACAAGAAGCCATCGCTTCTGGCCAACAACAGATTGACGCAGCTCTCGGCGCCGCTCAATCCCTGGAAGAATATGCCAATCACCTCCAGGCGCTAACCCACGACACCCGCGAGTTACTGCGCTGTGTTTCCGCGCTCAACACTGGCTGCAAGCAGCTCATACCAGCTCAAGCCGACGCTCAAATAGCCCTCGCTGACGCAGAGCTCACTGCTGAGCAGGTGCGGCGCGCACGGCTCGCTCCAGAAACCGCCCGCGAGTACCAAAATGCCATCCGTCGCCATTATGAAGAACTTGCCGCCGTCACCGCACAACTCACTAGCGAAAGATTGCGCAACCTTGATGACGGCGAAGATCTCGATCTGGAACAGTGCACCAAAGAGCGCGATACCGCTCAACAGCATGATGAATCTGCCCAGCGTAACGCCGTGCGTTACGAGCAACGCGCCGCGGATTCCCAACGACTCGCCCAAGACGTCACCAACGCAATAGCTCACTGGCAGCAGGCAGAACGCGATGCCGGCCCAATCGTCCGGCTTGCCTCCTTAGCCGCCGCCGAATTGCAAACAGGTAATCGAGTACGACTCAACGTATGGGTACTACTGCGCCGCTTCGAGCAAATCGTCGAACGAGCCAATGAGCACCTTTTGGCTTTCTCCTACGGAAAATACGAACTGCGCCGCAGCGATGAGGTCAGTGGGGAACGCAAGAGCGGTTTAGGGCTGACGATTATCCAACATAACAACAACGGTGAAGAGAGCTACGAACGTCCGGCCCGCTCACTGTCGGGTGGCGAGACGTTCTACACCTCACTCGCATTAGCGCTGGCACTTTCAGAGGTTGTCCAGGCGGAAAACGGCGGGATCCGCATTGAAACTTTACTCATCGACGAGGGATTTGGCACGTTGTCCGACGCATACCTCTCGGCTGTTATGGATACCTTAAGCACCCTGCGCGCGCATGGGCGCACCGTCGGGATCATCTCACACGTTGACGAGTTAAAACAGGCAATTATGGATCGAGTGAGCGTCGAGCCCTTGGCAAGCGGCGGCTCTACCCTGCGCGTCCCCCATATACCGAGCAGCTAACCGCGCACTACTCACGCTACTACCTGGTTTACTCGCGTTACTCAGTTCTCCAATTCTCCAGATACTCCGAGTTCGCGCATCAGGTCCGCACGTTCGCATACGTCATACCACAGTAATTCAATATCTCCACAGGCAAGGAATGCCGCTTCATCGCCGGCAATTGCCTGAGAAATCAGCGCGTGTTGCCCTGGCTCATCTACCAAAATTGACACGACCTGATCCCAGCTCACCGAGGCTGACATTTGAAGCGCCGTCGGCAATTGGGGATCATCACTACAGGGCACATCCGTTTCTGCGATAGCTACCAGCCGACGTCGGCACTGCTCGTGCGGGGCATTGCTCATGAGCCGAAGTGAATCGTCGGCAGCCGCCAACGTCGCAATCATTTCCCAGCCCTCGTCATCTTCATTCGGGATCGCCTGACGCAGCCTCGCAGTCACTCCATGAGCGATACGAGCACTCACGGGGGCAGCTAATTCACTGGCAATAAGCGGGATATATAAACGCATATTTGTAGTTTACTGCCTGAATGACATCACACGAATAATGCGGGGTATTCCCCCTCGCGCCACTTTATCTCATGCCGCATAATACTCTTACATCTGATATTCAGAGTTCATAGCTTTTAGCTTAAATATCTATATTAGATGCGCATGTTTCTTCGCTGAGAATCCTGGTTGCCATGGCGTGCAACCACTCCTCGTCAGCCACCACGCTTCGCCGCCAACAGGCATACCTGCCTTAGGTATCTGTTGGCAACACCGTTCCCGCCGTGACTGCCAGCTTTCTCGGCATATATGGCCATCCACAGATGCCTCACCGCTGTGTTTCAGGTGCCGCAACGCACGTTCATTCTTATTAATCTATTCAAGGAAATATCATGATTGTTCCTCCGTCTCTCGCGCCGAAACAATCCACAGCCGTTGAGCCCAACCCAGCTCTAGAATCACTCGAAGCTGGATCAACTGATGAACTCTCAGGCGATACCTCGTACCAGGCGCCGCGTTACACCGCAAACGATCCGTCGCAAAGCACGCAATCCCCTCCGCCATCTCCTGCCAGTTCCAGCGCGCCGCGTATCCTGCCCAAACGCAGAATTATGCCGCCATTGGAGTCGCTCCCCTATACCCCACGGATACCACCGACTCAGCTTGTGGCCCGACGGTATCCGCCCGATTCTGGCACACTGCGAAAACCAACCCTGCCACCATCCCATAGCCTAGTGACGGATCAAGCACCCTCCGTATCCCACGATGTGCCATCGGGGCGAGGCGCGATACCAACTCAGAAATCGCTGGCTGCCTACACCTTGGCTGCCCACGATTCACTAGCTATTCGCGATTCTCCGGTTACTCGTGATTCATCGGCTCCCCAAAAATCAACGGATCCCCAGAAATCAACGGGCAGTAACGATTCGCTGGTCGCCACAAAATCCCTACCTAACCGGAGATCCCTACCTAACCGGAGATTAACAGCCGAGCGGGGATCGACACCCAGGCAGGAATTAGTAGCCAGCCAGGTAGCAGCAGACCAGAGATCGCTAGCCAGCCAAAGATTAATCGCTAAGCAACAATCACTCACGAGTGAGAACTCAGCAGCTAACCAGAGCTCCGCGCAAAACCAGCACAGCTTCGATCGAACGTCTTTCCATTCTCCACCACTAAACAGCCCGATATACGCACCAGATGACGCTGACGGAATCCACTTGCGAACCCGCTCCGCCCGTTATGCGGGCACTAAGCTCACCTCGCCAGCTCATTTCGCCGCGGCTCTCGTCACTCAGGCGATCGAAGTACTTCTTGGGCATCGGCCACCACGTCACCTGCAATCCTGGCTTCATCCAGAGGTCTATGACGCACTCGTGCGACGCGCTGGCCTCGCATTACGCATTGCTGGTCGAGCTGCCCCACGGCAATCACCGCGTATCCGGCGCATCGTCGTATGTGAGCCGCGCCCACGAGTAGCAGAAGTATCACTTGTCGTCTTTGACGGCCTGCGCATACGTGCTGCCGCCGTCCGGCTAGAAATCCGACGTGAACGCTGGCACGTCACCGCGTTGGAGATTATTTAATAATCTGCCGATATGTATCGGTGGGGAGCGCCAGGCATAATACCCGGTGCTCCCCACCGCTATGCGTTATTGATAGTGGGCGGTAACCGAGCTATGGCAAGCCCGCCCACCTATCGCCCACTACATTGGCTTGATACTCAATCAGCGCTTCTTATTACGCTTCTGAGCGGCACGACGCTGCGCACGATTCATCCCCTGCGCCGGATTCGCCACCGCGGTATCGCTTGCCTCATCACCAGATTCGCTTCTCGCTGCGCTCACGCCAAAGGCAGCACCACCACCGCGGCTTGAGCTAACAGGGCGTTGATCCTGCTGAGTTTCTGCCGAAGAGTAGGCTAATTTGCGCTGGGCTTGCGGCTCTGGACGCTTAATGCCCAGCAATTGTTCTGTGCTCATCTTGCGTGCAGCCGCCACATTATTGGCCATCATCGCAGCTTGATCGTTCTGCGCCTGCTCCATCGCCTCCCGAGCAGCCCGCTCAGAGGGCAGCTCGAAATTCATCAAATGCCGCACCGTTTCTTCTCGGATCGCGTCATTCATCTGCTGGAAGAGCTGGAAACCTTCCTGCTTGTACTCCACTAGCGGATTGCGCTGCGCCATCGCACGCAGACCAATGCCTTCTTTCAGGTAGTCCATCTCATACAGATGTTCCCGCCACTTACGATCCAAAACGTTTAGGAGGATCTGCCGCTCAACGGCACGCATCTGTTCCGCACCAAGCTCTTCTTCCCGCTCCTCGTAAAGCGCTTGAACGTCCTCGCGCAGTTCGCGTTGGATAACATCAGCCGTCAGTGCCCGCTGCCCACCATGCTCATCGGCTAGTTCCTCAGGCGAAAAAGACGGCTTATAGATATTGCGGGCGTCCGTCCACATGGCGTCCAAATCCCAATCCCGCGAATCGCCTTCCGTGTGGCCAGCAACAACATCTTCAATGACGAAATCCATGAAGGATTCGATCTGCTCAGCGACGTCCTCACCATCCAAAATACGACGACGTTCACCGTAAACCACAGTGCGCTGCTCGTTCATAACATCGTCGTACTTCAGCACGTCCTTACGGATCTGCGCATTGCGGGATTCCTTTGCCCCTTGCGAACGTTCGATGTAGTTCGCCAATACCTTCAGATCCAAGGCTTCATCTTCCGGACCATTCTTGAACGGAGCAAGCATCCGGAAATTACCAAAATGAACCAACAGCTCATCATCTAAGGACAAGTAGAACCGCGATTCGCCCGGATCACCTTGACGCCCAGAACGACCGCGTAGCTGATTATCAATTCGGCGTGACTCGTGGCGTTCCGAACCTAATACGTACAGACCACCGAGCTCAACTACTTCGTCATGTTCTGCCTGCACCGCTGCCTTTGCTTCCGCTAAAACCTCAGGCCAGGCTGCCTCATACTCTTCCGGATTCTCTTGCGGATCAAGCCCCCGCTTTTCCATCATCTCCACAGCGATGTATTCCGCATTGCCGCCGAGCATAATATCGGTACCACGACCAGCCATATTGGTCGCCACCGTCACGGCATGTTTCCGCCCTGCCATTGCCACCACGGCTGCTTCGCGCTGATGCTGCTTCGCATTGAGCACAGCATGCGGAACATGAGCTTTCTTCAACAACGCCGATAGCTTCTCAGAGTTTTCCACCGACGCAGTACCTACCAGAACCGGCTGACCGACGCGGAAACGCTCCTGAATATCAGCCACAATAGCGTTCAGCTTTCCCCGCTCGGTGGGGTAAACAATATCCACATGATCTTCGCGGATCATCGGCAAATTCGTCGGAATCGGAACAACACCGATGTTGTACGTCGAGGCAAACTCTTCAGCTTCTGTTTCTGCAGTACCCGTCATACCGGAGAGCTTGTCGTACAAGCGGAAATAGTTTTGCAAAGTAACTGAAGCTAAGGTCTGATTCTCGGCCTTAATTTCCACACCCTCTTTGGCTTCAATCGCCTGGTGCATACCCTCGTTGTACCGACGCCCCGGCAAAACACGCCCGGTGTGCTCATCAACGATCAGCACTTCTCCCTCAGCGACAATATAATCCTTATCGCGATGGAATAATTCCTTGGCTTTGATCGCATTATTCAAGTAGCCGATAAGCGGAGTATTTACTGACTCGTACAGATTATCTATTCCAATAAGATCCTCGATCTTATCAATACCCGGCTCTAAGATACCTACATTGCGCTTCTTCTCATCAACCTCATAGTCAATATCCCGCTTAAGATCATTGACTGCCTGAGAGAACATGGCGTACCACTTATTTGCGTCGCCCTCAGCCGGACCAGAAATAATCAACGGAGTACGCGCCTCGTCAATCAAGATCGAATCAACCTCATCGACGATAGCGTAATAGTGATCGCGCTGTACTAGCCCCTCTGGGGACATCGCCATATTGTCACGCAAATAATCAAAACCAAACTGGTTGGCCGTCCCGTAAGTAATATCGCAGGCATAGGCACGCCGACGCTGCTCCGCACTCAACTCGGTGGTTACACAGCCCGTCGTCATCCCCAAGAAACGATACACGCGCCCCATCAGTTCTGATTGATATGAGGCGAGATAGTCGTTAACCGTTACAACGTGGACGCCTTTGCCTGGAATTGCATTGAGATAGGAAGCTAAGGTGGCTACTAAGGTCTTTCCTTCACCCGTCTTCATTTCCGCAATATTGCCCAGGTGCAGCGCAGCGCCACCCATAATCTGGACGTCGAAGTGGCGTTGCCCGAGGGTGCGCACTGAGGCCTCTCGCACCGTCGCGAAGGCTTCCGGCAATAAATCATCCAAAGACTCGCCCGCAGCATACCGCTCACGGAACTCCTGAGTCTGAGCTTTGAGCTCCTCGTCCGTCATGGCCTGCACGACGCTCTCGAACTCGTTTACCTGCTCGGTAATACCCTTGAGCTTCTTCAAAGTACGACCTTCGCCAGCACGAAGGATCTTGTTGAGTATTTTACGCACAATTACTCCTGTTCACGGCTGCCGCTATTCTACCGCGTCAGATACCTAACGAAGAATTCTCGCGCCACTTCTCTCCCAGAGCACAAGAAACGCCTCCATCGGTTAGCTTACTGCCAGCACCGACGAAGGCGTATCTGCTATTCACACCGCGCTATGCCATTCGATCAACCATTGCATGAGCAAACATCACCAAATAGTCATAGACATGATGCCCGTGAATTGGCGCTAAAAACTCCAGTGCCTCATCAACCCAGGACTGTGCGATCTCTTGCGTCTGGGCAAGAACCGGATGCTCGCGCAACATCTGGACAACCCGCTCCAAGCGGCCGTCTTCCTCCAGGTGCCCTTCGTTGAGCATAGCGAGGATCTGTGCGCCAGCGGCGTCAAGTTTGCCCTCCTGCCGGTATTTCTCCAACAGAAGCGTCGGCATCGTCGGTACGCCCTCTAAGAGATCCGTTCCGGGAGTCTTACCCGTCAGCGCCGGATCAGCCGATAAATCAATGACGTCATCAGCAACTTGGAAGGCAACCCCGATCCGTTCACCGAAACGTGCAAGAGCCTCACCGACCTCATCACTTCCTCCAGAGGCCAAGACGCCATGATGCGCTGCCGCAGCAATCAACGATCCCGTTTTATCGGCTAAAACTTGCAGATGATGCGCGATGTGGTCCTCATTTTCTAAGGGGCCAACCGTTTCATGCAACTGCCCCATGCACAGGCGTTCAAAGGAGGCAGCGTGCATATAGATCGCTTTTTCCCCTAATCCCGCTACGATCTTTGACGCGCGAGAGAACAGCACATCACCAGCCATAATCGCCGACGAATTACCGAAGATATATTGGGCCGACGGCACACCCCGCCGGCGCGGAGCCTGATCCATGACATCATCGTGGTACAGCGAGGCCAGATGAGTCAGCTCAATAACAACGGCGGCGTCTAGGACGGCCGGAGCGTCGGGGTTGGGGCCCAGCTCCGAGGTAAGCAAGGTGAGTAGGGGACGCAATCGCTTCCCGCCCGCATCGGCTAGATGCGCGGTGGTGCTATCGACAACAACGTCATCGACTCTCACCTGTGCGTGCAGGAGATCTTCGACATCGCCAAGACGACGCGCAATGCGTTGAGCAAAGGCGTCGTCGCTGGCGAGGAACTCGGTCACGCTCACACGAACGACCCGAGGATAAAGTCGAATACCGGACCAGGGAATACGCCGAGGGCAATCGTGCCGATAACGGCAAGCACAATCGCAACCACTGACATTCCTTCAGACTCAACCACAGCAACCGATTGGGCTTGCGGAGCACGGAAGAACATGAGCTGAATCAACCGGAAGTAGAACACGCCCGTTACCACTGAGGCCAATACCGCCACGATCACTAGCGGTACCATATGCGCGTCCAAACCAGTGACGAACACTTGGAACTTACCAATGAATCCGCCAGTAAACGGGATTCCGGCAAAGGATAGTAAGAAAATCGTCATCGCAGCGGCCAACATCGGGCTGCGCTGGCCTAAGCCTGCCCAGCTAGCGAGTTTAGTGGCCTCACCGAGAATATTGCCGGCAGCGTCGCGCTCTTTCACTAGAGTCACTACCCCGAACGCCCCGACAGTTGCCACTCCATAAGCCAATAGATAGAACAGAACTGCCGCGAGAGCCTTGCCAGGATGCGCCGAGCCCGTCCAGCTAATCGCGTTAATAGCGATCAAGATAAATCCCGCATGGGCAATCGAAGAGTAGGCCAGCATCCGCTTGACATCGGTTTGCGCCAGACCGGCAAATGTTCCGATGACAATCGTGGCAATGATAACGATCCACATGAAAATGCTGATCGTGGAATAAGCATGCCCCACCAACAGCAGGAATACCCGACCCAAAACCACGAAAGCCGCCGTCTTTGTTCCCGCTGCCATGAATCCGGTGATCGGAGTAGGCGCACCTTGATAGACATCCGGCGTCCACGCATGGAATGGCGCTGCACCAACCTTGAAGAGCAGGCCAATTACCAGCATAATGACGCCCATTGTCAACAAGGCCGTTGATAAACCAGCGCGATATTCATAGGTGAAGATGACGGCGAAATCCAAGGAACCAGTCGAACCATAGATGAAGGCCGAGCCCATCAAGAAGATCGCCGACGAGAACGCTCCCAATACAAAGTACTTCAGAGCCGCTTCTTGCGAGAGCAACCGCTTACGACGGGCAGTCGCGCACAGAACATAGAGCGGCAGTGAAATCACTTCTAATGCGATGAATAGCGAGAGCAGATTGAAGCTTGATACAAAAGCCATCATTCCGCCGGTGGCGAATAGCGCTAAGGGGAAAATTTCCGTTTGCTGACGACCAGCTCGGGTCATCTCCCGCTCTGCGGATGACCCCGGGCGGGTTGCCGCGCTGGCGGCAAATGCACCTTCCCGAGTTTGCGTCCGATCGGCAATCACGAGGAATGCCAGTAACGCGCAACCAACAATAATTGATTGTGAGATAAGGGAGATGGCATCTTCAGCGAAAGGATAGACCATGCCTGTTTGAGACTCGTGGAATGCCAGCGGGGTCATCGTATTGCCCGTCTGCATTTCCGTCCAGCGCCACACAATCGCCACTAGCGCGACGGCAAGAGCCAGCAAGGATAGCGTCACCTGCACACCACGACGAACACGATAGGGCAAAAACGCCTCAACGAGCGTTCCCGCAACTGCCGCCCCTAGGACAACCAGTATCGGCAGAATTGCTAGCCATGAGATTTGGACGTTCACTTCGTGCTCCCTTCATCTGCGACCGGCACGAACGTTGCGCTCGTGACCTGGTGAGCAACTGGTGTAACTGCATCGATCACTGGAGCTGGATAGAAACCAAGGAAAAGCATTGCGGCAATCAACAATCCCATGACGGTCTTTTCCCGACCATTGAGATCAGCCACATGCACATCCGGCTTCGGCCCAGTAAAGACTCTCTGATATGGCAACAGGATGTATAGGGCAGCTAAAACGACGCCAATAACAGCGCAGATAGCGGCGGCCGGCAACATCCGATACGTCCCCATCAGAACCATGTATTCCGGAATAAAACCGGATAAACCCGGAAGGGCGATCGTAGCCAAACCAGCAACCAAGAATGTGCCAGCAATCCAGGGAGTAACTCGCTGCCAGCCCCCGAAGTCAGCGATCTTGTGTGAGCCAGATTGGCGGCGACCTAAGAACCCGACAACGAGGAAGAGCGCAGCAGTGCCCACGCCATGAGCCACCATATAGACGATGGCGCCCGTCATAGCAAGGCTAGATCCCGAGAAAATACCGAGAATCATAAAACCGAAATGCGATACCGAGGTATAGGCGATCAAACGCATGAGGTCCTTCGAAGCGATAGCAACGAGCGCGCCCCACAGAATCGAGATAATCGCCAAGGTAATAACAATAGGAGCTACTTCCTTGCAGGCTTGCGGGAATAACGGCAAACAAATAGCAATCATGCCGTAGGTGCCGAGCTTATCGAGTACGCCAACAAGCAATGTCGAGGTACCAGCCGGAGCGTCCTGTGCCGCGTCAGGCAACCAGGTGTGGACCGGCCACATCGGTGCTTTGATCGCAAAGGCAATGAAGAAAGTGGCAAAGACAGCCAACTGTGCCCCACCGGATAGCTGCAAGCCATTGGCCATATTGTCGATCACGAAACCGCGCGATCCGCCTGGACCGCTACGGTACACCGCGATGACGCCGATCAGCATAACCAGCCCACCCAAAAGGGAGTAAATCAGGAACTTCATCGCTGCATGCTGACGATTTTGCCCCGAACCGTAACGCCCAATCATGAAGAAGATTGGCAGAATCATCAGCTCGAACAAGATGTAGAAAACGAATACATCCCGTGCGGCGAAGAGCCCGATCATAATGGCTTCAAGGAATAGGACCCAGGCGAAGTAGCCAGTGCCACGCTGCCCACCCATATCGTCCCAGGAGGCCAGCACAACCACCGGCACAAGGAATACAGCGAGAGCGACCATAACCGCGCCCATGCCGTTAAGCCCCCAGGTGAGTGATACTCCGATCTGCGGGATCCATGTGTAGGACTCTGTGAGCTGAATGGTCGCCGCATCTTTAATGGAGAAATGCTGGACCATAGCGACCACGAACAATACGAGAATAATCCCCGAACATGCCAATGCAATCGGACGAGCAACTCGCGCTAGTGGCTTAACCAGCCATAGCACCAGTGCGCCGAGCAGCGCCAGGAGGATCATCGCTGACAACCACGGGAAGCCAGCCTCAGAAACAGTTTGCAAATGCATCTAGTGTCCTCCTCGTCCTATAGCGCCGTCGCAACGACGACGATGAGTGCGATAACCAGACCGATGGTGATATAGCTGGCGTAGTTGCGCACATATCCGGTTTGCAACTTTCCGATGAGACGCCCCACAGCGGGACCAAGTTTTCCGCAACCTTCTACCACGCCGTCAACCATGGCGCGATCGGCAATCTCCGTACCGGCAGCTAAGGTCATTCCTGGACGCATAAAGATCGTCTCATTAACAAGATCCTGGTACAGATCATTACGTGCTGCACGCGTCAACCCAGAACCAATCGGCGCTGCCTTCGGCATCGGATCTGCCACGTACATCTTCCACGCCACGCCGACCCCAACGGCAACTACGACCAAGGTAATGGCAGTGATAGCTATGACAGGCAATACCGGCTCACCGTGCTCGGCATGACCAATTGCCGGTTCAAGCCAGGTCAAGAATCCGGTGTAATTCAAGATCGCACCCAACGCCAAGGAGCCAACTGCCAAAATAGCCATCGGCACCCACATAAGCGGCGAGGGATCATGCGGATGTTTCGCATTCGAGCCGGATGAGGACCACCGCGGAGCGCCCAAGAAAATTCCAAAAACAAGGCGCGACATGTAAAAGGCCGTCAAGCCGGCGACCAATACCGTCACCACGCCAAAGACCCACGGGCGAGCACCCTGCCCGGTAAAGGCTGCCTCAATGATCTTATCCTTGGAATAGAAACCGGATAGGAACGGGACGCCAATAATAGCCACATAGCCTGCGAGGAAAGTCCAGAAGGTGATCTTCATACGCTTGCCTAGCCCGCCGAAACCGCGGATATTGACCTCATCTCCCATCGCGTGCATGACAGCGCCGGCACCCAAGAACATATTGGCTTTGAAGAAACCGTGGGTGACCAGATGGAAGATCGCAAATCCAGCCCCGACCGGCCCTAATCCAGCAGCTAACATCATGTAGCCGATTTGCGACATCGTTGACGCAGCGAGGACTTTCTTCATGTCGTCTTTCGCCGCACCCACAATGGCACCGAACGTCAAAGTAATCAGACCGACGATCCCAACCACGAGCGCCGCATTCGGGGCGGCCAGGTAGATCGCGCCGGAACGAACCATCAAGTAGACACCGGCGGTAACCATCGTCGCCGCATGGATCAAGGCTGACACCGGCGTCGGACCAGCCATTGCGTCTCCCAACCAGGCCTGCAACGGGAACTGTGCAGACTTACCACAGGCAGCCACCAGCAGGAATAGCCCGATGAGGGTTGCCGTAGCAGTTGGCAAAGTGGCAGCCGCGGTAGAGACATCGCTGAAACGAACCGAGCCGACCGAAGCCACCATAGCCATCATGGCAATCAACATTCCTAGATCGCCGACACGGTTCATCACAAAGGCTTTCTTACCGGCAGTGGCATATTCGGGAACGTGATTCCAGAAGGAGATCAGCAGGTAGGAGGCCAGGCCCACACCTTCCCAACCGAAGAACAACACTGCATAAGAGTTGCCAAGAACAAGGAGCAACATGGCAGCGACGAACAGGTTGAGATACGCAAAGAATCGACGGCGAGCCGGATCGTGCTCCATGTACGACACAGAATAGATATGGATTAATGTGCCGACGAAAGTCACCAGCAAAACGAAGGTCATTGATAGTGGATCAGCTCGCGTTCCAAAGTCGACGCTAAATCCGTCAACGACGGGAATCCAGGTAAATAAGGTGGATTCCACAACACGCTGACCCGCGTCAAGCCCAATTAACTGCAACGTCGCCAATAATCCGATAACGAAAGACGCAGCCGAGGCCAGGATTGCCAGCCAGTGCCCCCATTTATCAGCCGTTTTACCGGAAACAAGCAGGAAAGCGCAGCTAAGCAGCGGGATCGCAACAGCAAGCCACACCAGCGACGCTGGACCCGTGCTACTCGCGACCGTATTCGCAGCACTTACTGAGAAAAATGCATCAGTCAAGGATCACACCTGCTTCCGTCAGTTCTTCATCAGATTCGCACCATCTAGCGATGCGGTTCTGCGGGTTCGGAAAATAGAGACGATGATGGCTAGCCCAACGACAACTTCTGCTGCCGCGACGACCATCACGAAAAACGCAAATACCTGACCGTCCAGGTTGCCCCACATGCGGGAGAAAGCCACCAAAACAAGGTTGCAGGAGTTCAGCATGATTTCCACACCAAGAACTGCTACTACGCCATTGCGTCGGGTTAAAACTGTTGCGCCACCGATAACGAAGAGGACGACGCCAAGGATGACATACCACCACAGGTTCATTTACCGTTCCTCCTCATCTGCTTTTGCCGTCAGCTCGGCAGTGACTTCGTGCTCGTCACGTACCTTTTTAGCGGAGGGCAATTCAGAGCCTGCTGGCTGGGATAGCGCTTCGCCGCTTCCAGCGGATCCAGATTCAAGTTCCTCCAACTTGCGCAGCGCGGCATCGTGATCGGGAGCAGCATCGCCGGGCATACCCATAAGTGTGGAGCGCCCAACCGTGCCGTATGTGCTCGGACCGGAGATTCCCGTACCACGCGCAATACGCTCTACCGTTGCCGGCGAGATCTCGCCAACGGTTCGTACCTGCCCACGCACCTGCAGCACGCGGTTGGTCGAACCTCGCACCGGCTCGCCAAAGGCTGTCAGCGCGGGATTCGCTGAAGAGTTCGATTCCGCGTAGACACCTGGATTCGGCTTGTGGCCGATGTGGCGCCCGCTGGTAACGAAATCACGTACTGCCTGATGTGCCCGATCTTCTTGGGTAATCGGATCACGCAAGCGGTCGCGGTGCGTCAAAGTCATCGCTCCAAGAGCCGCAACGATCAAGAGCGTGCCCGTCAATTCCAGAGTTAGCACATTGCTGGAGAAAATCACTTTCGCCACAGCGGCAGGATTCCCTCCCGTATTGGCGCTTTCCAAACCAACTGCCTCCGGATTGGCAACGTTGAGGATAACCGCGATCATAATGGCGGCAATCCCCAAACCACCCAATGCGGCGACCAATCGCTGCCCCTTCAGCGTCTCGTGCCGTGAATCAGCCGAATCAATACCGATCAGCATGAGCACGAACAAGAACATCATCAAAATTGCTCCGGTGTAAACCACCACCTGAGCAACCCCCAGGAACGGCGCCTCCAGCACTGTATAAATAACAGCCAAGCCCACCATGATGAAGATGACGCTCACTACGGTGTACACCGCACGACGGGCGATCAGCAGACCAAATATAGCCAAAGCGATCATCGCGAATGCGGTAACAGCAAAAACGATCGTCTCTCCTAGTGAGAGCGTAATCGGTTGATATGCCGAGTTCATTGCTTCGCCCCCTCAGTTGGTGCGTTCTGGCGAACCGAAGCCAAGGATGGATCATCCGGTCGGTTTTCCCGAACCCAGGCGATCTGCTCTGGCGTCGGGCCGGTCACCGAACCACGGTAATAATCAGAATCGGTCGTGCCCGCTACCATCGGGTGTGGCGGGTTGAGCATTCCTTGCGCCAACGGAACGAGCAAGTCCTGCTTTTCGTAGATCATGCTCTCTCGGGTTGGACCAACAATCTCGTACTCATTGCTCATCGTCAGGGCCCGCGTCGGGCAGGCTTGAATACAGTATGAGCAGAAGATGCACCGCAAATAATTAACTTGGTACACCCGCCCGTATCGCTCACCCGGAGAATACTGTGCTTGTGGCGTATTCGCAGCAGCCTCAACATAGATAGCATCTGCCGGACACGCCCACGCGCACAACTCACAACCAATGCATTTTTCCAACCCATCGGCATATCTATTTAGGCGATGAATCCCGTGATAGCGCGGGCGTGTTGGAACCTTTTTGAAGGGGTACTGCTCAGTTACCGTCGGACGGAAAATAGTGGAAAATGTGACGCCGAATCCAGCAACCGGCGAAAAGAAACGACCAATTGGGCCTTTCTTCGTCGGGCTATATAGGACCTCATCTGGTTGAGCGAATTGCCCAGCAGAGCTATTCGTCATTTCCTCAGACATTCTCAGCCTCCTCAACATTTGAGCTGACTGCTTCTTTACGCGCAGCACGCGGCGACGGTGGCAAATGCTGACCCGGCAACGGCGGCACCGGATAGCCATTTTCAAATCCGTCAAATTCGGTGGATTCGCGCTCTTCAATAATTTCTTGCTGAGTAGGCTTGATCGTGTCATCGCCAAATGCCCAGATCAACAGGATCAGCGAGTAGCCGATCGACAGGATAATCATGACGTTACGGGCGTTGATTGGCGTCACTGCGTTGACCCCGATGACGATCATCGTGATAGCCAACCAGCCTAATCCGGCAGGGATCAGCCCCTTCCAGCCTAAGTGCATGAACTGGTCATAGCGGAAGCGCAACAGCGTACCGCGCACCCACACGAAGATTCCCATGAAGAACCAGGTCTTAGCAACGAATACCAAGATCGGGAACCATCCCTGGTTCGGATCACCATGCCACAGGGAGAACAGTCGCGTGATGATCGGGCCTGAGCGCCATCCGCCAAGGAACAGCGTCGTCGCCAGCATCGACATATTCAGCATGTTGATGTACTCCGACAGGTAGTACCAGGCGAATTTCATCGACGAGTACTCCACGTGCGGGCCAGCCACAATTTCGCCTTCTGCTTCTGGCAAATCGAATGGCAGACGGTTCGTGCCACCAAACATACAGACGAAATAGATTAAGAATGCTGGCATGAGCAAGATAATGTTCCACACATCCGTCTGAGCCGAGACGATTCCTGACGTGGACATCGTCGCCGCTGCGAGGAACACCGTCACTAACGACAACCCTTGCGCGAGTTCATAAGAAATCATTTGCGTTGCAGCACGCACCGAGCCATAGAGCGGCAAGGTGGACTTTGCCGACCAGCCACCAAGAACCAAACCATATTCGCCGAGAGCTGCCGTCGCCAATACGAACAGCATCGCAACCGGCGAATCCGCGAGCTGGATGGGGGTGGAGATACCGAAGATCGAGACGTTCGGTGCCAGCGGAATCACCGCCATCACCACAAAGGCACACAGCGCCGAGATGATCGGAGCAATAAAGTAAATCACTTTATCCGCGCCAGCAAGCCAAAAATCTTCTTTCAGCATGAGCTTGATAGCGTCAGGGAAAGACTGGAGCAAACCGAAAGGACCAACCGTATTAGGACCCAATCGGTTTTGCATCCGAGCCAGCAACCTGCGTTCAAACCACAGCGCGAAGATCACCGAGAAGATCAGGAACATCACGATCGCAACCGCTTTGATTACCCAGATCCACCAGGTGTCCTGAGAGAAATCGACGGCAACACCGTCGAGAGCAAAGATCGCAGGGGTCACTTGGTCACCTCCGAAGGAGCAATGGTTACGACGTCGCCGGCTCGGCAGCCCAACGTGGAGATTGCGCAGCCAACCGCATTTTGCGGCACCCACACCACTGCGTCAGGCATATCGAGGACAACAGCGTCCAAGGTCAGCGAACCGGACGGGCCAGTAATCGTGACAGCATGCCCGATACCTGCATCTGCTGCAGTTCTTTCCGACATGACCGCCACCGGCTTGCGAGCCGTCTTAGCCAGGTTCGATTCACATGCGAGCAAAGTGCCCGCGTCAATCATCTGTTTCCAGGAAGCAAGTACCGCTTGCCCACGAGCCACCGTAGGAGCCGGCGAGGCAGGATCCTGCGGATCTGTTCCCCGCGTGCCATCCCAACGACGCAACTCCGCCATTTCGGTTACCGCCTCAGCAAGGGTGCGCAGCCCAAGATCAACGCCAAGTTCCTCAGCAAGATCATGCAGGACTCGACGATCAGGCAGATTCGTTGAGACAAGCGTTTGCCCGAAGGGGCGCAACCGGCCTTCCCAGTTGACAAAAGTACCGCCCTTTTCCGCCGTCGGTGCAACTGGCAGAAGAACATCGGCGTACTGCGTCGTCTCGGTATCACGGGCTTCAAGCTGAACGACGAACGCGCGCTCTAATGCCTGGGTCGCAATCGGCGGAAGATCTGCCAGTTCTACACCGGCAAGCAGCAGGGCATCAATGTGCCCGGCAGCCGCAGCCTGCAAAATATCCTCAGTGCGCAAGCCCGGCTCTTCCGGCAAGGAATCCACTCCCCACACTGCTGCGGTATCAATGCGTGCCTGGGTGTCAGCAACTAACCGAGCACCGGGAAGCAAATGCCCCACTGCGCCAGCGTCCACAGCACCGCGATCACCAGCTCGCCGTGGGATCCAGGCGATTCGTGCTCCGGTGCGCTGCGCCAAGCGGATAACAGCAGAGAGCGTGCCGGCGGAATCTGCTGCTCGTTCACCGACGAGGATGACGGCCCCGCTATTCGTCATATCAGCAAAGACGTCTGCGAACATTCCTCGTCCGTCAGCAACAATTGCGTCCAGGACTTCAGCTTCCGTACCAGGCGTCGCTGGCACAAAGCGCGCATTCATTTTAACTGTGCCTAAGGTCGGATACGCAGAGATGACAGATACTTTCGTCGTGCCTGCCAAGGCGGCTTTGCGCAGACGCAGGAACACCGAGCCAATTTCATCCTCGGCTTCCAAGCTCACTGTCAAGACATGACCAGCGTGCTCAATATCAGCGTAGGTCACGCCCAAGCCGCTTCCGGCCACGCGCGCAGCCAAGAAAGCATCCTCTTCATCGGTGCCTCGGCGCGTGCGGAAATCAATATCGTTTGTCTTGAGAACGGTACGCGCAAATTTGCCGTATGCGTAGGCATCTTCAATAGTTAGCCGACCGCCAACCAGCACGCCCACTCTCTTTGCAGACTTCAACCCTTTACCTGCTGCTTCAATGGCCTCAAACCATGAGGTCGGCCCCGGATTAGCAGCGATACGCGGATACGTCAGGCGATCAGCCCCCTGCTGCCAATGGAAAGCGAAACGATCCTTATCCGTGATCCAGGATTCGTTGACGTCCATATCCTCTTGAGCGAGTCGGCGCACGAGCGTACCACGGCGGTAATCCACGCGGATCGCTGAACCAGAGGCATCGTGCTCCGTAACGGACGGCACCGAAACGAGATCGAACGGCCGCGCCCGGAAACGGTAAGAGCTAGAGGTAAGCGCACCAACCGGGCAGATCTGAATAACGTTGCCGGAGAAGTAGGACGCAAAAGGCTTACCCGTCACATCCATTTCGGCTGGCTCAACTGGCCCAGCTGCGAAACCTTCCACCCGACCTGCGCATCCGTCAGGCCCAGAATAGTCGTTGTCGATGATCTCCACGTGGCTACCATCTGATTGCGCAAAATCAAGAACCGACGCATCGAAGTTTCCAATTTGCGATCCGTGCAGCCCGTGAACACCACGACCAGGCGTGCCTCCCCCTCGGCCTTGTAGCTGAATGAAAGGATCTCCAGCAATCTGTGTGGAAAAACGCGTACAGCGCTGGCACAGAATACAGCGGTCGCGATCCAACAAAATCTGCGGTGACACCGAGATTGGCTTTGGATAGGTGCGCTTGACATCAATAAAACGAGACTGTGTACGCCCGTCGGTCATCGCCTGGTTCTGTAGTGGGCACTCCCCGCCTTTGTCGCACACTGGGCAGTCCATCGGGTGATTAATCAGGAGGAACTCCATCACCCCATGCTGGGCCTTCTTCGCTACCTCGGAGGTACTCGCCGTATAAACTTCCATGCCTGGCGAAACCGTCACCGCACAAGCTGGCTGCGGCTTCGGCATTTTTTGAACGACGCCATCGCGATTCGGTGAGGCCACTTCCACGAGGCACTGACGGCACGCTGCCGCTGGCTTCAATAGCGGGTGGTCACAAAAGCGCGGGATATGAACGCCGACTTGCTCGGCAGCACGGATAATCAACGTTCCCTGCGGAACGGAGACTTCTTTGCCGTCTACCTTCAGCGTCACCATATTGACAGGTGCTGTTTCTTGCGTTGTCATTGAACACCTACTTCGCTGAAAAGAACCGACTTTTCAATCGGGAATAGCTCGGCGGCTGGCGTGGTATATCCGGCTTCGAACTCCGAGCGGAACAGCTCAATAGCTGAGCGAACTGGCGTAGCTGCCGCATCACCCAGGGCGCAGAAGGAGCGTCCAAGGATATTTCCGGCAATCTCGTATAGCAGTTCGATCTCGCCCTCACGCGCACAGCCTTGCTCGAATCGCTGCATTAATTGGCGCATCCAGAACGTGCCTTCTCGGCATGGCGTACATTTACCGCAGGATTCATGCTGGTAGAAATCCGTCCACCGAGATACCACCCGCACAACTGATACTGTCTCATCGAAGATCTGAATAGCGCGGGTCGCCAACATGGATTTGCCTTCGACGACTTCCTCGTAACCGAGCGGAATATCCAGGTGATCGGGCGTCCACAGCGGAGCAGATGAACCGCCGATAGCGAAGAACTTGAGCTGGTGACCTTCACGGATACCGCCCGCCATCTCTAGCAGTTCCCGCATAGTAATACCGAATGGGGCCTCATACTGCCCCGGGTACTTCACGTGCCCCGAGAGCGAGAAAATGCCGTGCCCACGCGAATTCTTCGTATTCGCACCCATTGCTTGGAACCACTCGACACCGTTGTTAACGATGCCGGGCACAGAGCAGATGGATTCAACATTGTTGACAACAGTCGGTCGCGCATAAAGACCCGCAACTGCCGGGAATGGCGGCTTCAAGCGCGGTTGACCGCGGTAGCCTTCCAAGGAATCGAGCAGTGCTGTTTCTTCACCACAGATGTAGGCGCCTGCTCCAGCGTGAACGGTGATGTCGAGATCGTAATCCCCATTCGGCCCGCGGCCAGTTCCCAGCAGACCTGCTTCCCGAGCTTCGCGAACTGCATTAAGGAGACGACGATATACATGCACAACCTCGCCACGCAGGTAGACGAAGCCGTGATGCCCGCCGATAGCGAGCATACAAATCATCATGCCTTCCAATAGCAGGTGCGGATTCGCCATGAGAACCGGAATATCCTTACAGGTTCCCGGTTCTGATTCATCAGCATTGACGACGAGGTAACGCGGGCCGCCGTCGGGGGCAGGCAAAAAGGACCATTTAAGACCCGTCGGGAAGCCAGCGCCACCGCGCCCACGCAGACCGGAGTCTTTGATGAGATTGGTTAGGGCTCCAGCGTCTTGAGCGAGTTCCCATGCGCGTTCAATAGCGGCATAACCGCCATTGGCACGGTAGGTATCAATCGTCCATGAGCGCTCTTTATCCCAGATGTCACTCAGTACTGGCGAAAGCGTGCCAGGTTCGGAATATGCGGTCACTTTGTTCCCTCCTCACCGACAGGTCGCGGGGATGTCCACCCATTTTGCCGAGCTAATCGCAGGCCACGCAGTGAAGCTTCACCAGCTCCGGGACCTTCATTCACATGCCCGTCTTCAAATCCGGCCAGCACACGAGAAATTTCCTTGAACGTGTGGACCTTTTCTGGACCTCGCGTAGGGTGAATATCTCGCCCGGCTCGAATATCGTCAACAATTGCTTTCGCTGACTGCGGCGTCTGGTTATCGAAGAATTCCCAGTTGACCATAATCACCGGAGCGTAATCACAACCGGCATTACATTCGAGCCGTTCCAGGGTAATCTTGCCATCTTCCGTCGTTTCATCATGACCAACACCGACGTACTGGCTCAGTTCCTCCCAGATAATATCGCCGCCCATCACGGCACATAGCGCGTTAGTGCATACCCCCACGTTGTATTCGCCATTGGGATGACGACGATATTGCGAATAGAACGTTGCTACCGCTGAGACTTGCGCCCGAGTCAAACCGAGAATATCTGCCACCAGGGTAATTCCCCGCGGTGAACAAAAACCATCTTCTGACTGGATCAGATGCAACATCGGCATGATGGCAGAGCGTGAGTTCGGGTAGCGCGCAATAATCTGCTCAGCGTCAGCACGCAAACGCTGTTCGACTT
This sequence comes from Trueperella sp. LYQ143, assembly GCF_046599595.1. NCBI lineage: Bacteria > Bacillati > Actinomycetota > Actinomycetes > Actinomycetales > Actinomycetaceae > Trueperella > Trueperella sp. LYQ143. The sequence continues at coordinate 41,198 of NZ_JBKIWR010000005.1, forward strand.
CTGGCGTGTAGTTCGGTGTCATTATCGGTCCACTCCTCCCATCACCGGATCAACAGCGGCAAGCGCAATGATGAGATCCGCCAAGAGGCCACCCTCACTCATCAGCGCCAGAGACTGCAAGTTATTAAAACCAGGATCTCGGAAGTGTGCCCGATATGGGCGCGTACCGCCGTCAGAGACGAGGTGAACGCCAAAGATCCCCTTGGGGTGCTCAACCATGTGGTACACCTGACCCGCCGGAACGCGGAACCCCTCCGTGACCAGCTTGAAGTGATGAATCAGGGATTCCATCGATTCGGTCATGATCTGGCGAACGTGCTCCGGGCTATTTCCCTGCCCATCGGTCGAGATGGATAGCTGCGCCGGCCATGCGATCTTCTTATCCTCGATCATCACTGGCTGCCCAGCCGTCCGATCCAGCTCATCAAGAACCTGGTAGATAATACGCAGAGACTGGTAGCACTCTTCGAACTTGATCTTAATGCGGTTGTACGCATCGCATTTATCCGCAACCGGCACGTCAAATTCGTACTTCTCATAGCCGGAATTCGGTTGAGTCTTACGCAAATCCCACGGCAGACCAGCAGCGCGGATAGACGGACCCGTCATCGACAAGGCCATGAGCGAGGATAATGGCGAAACCGCCACATCGACATGACGCTTCTTGAAGATGGGGTTATCCATCGTCAGGTCTTGCATTTCCGAAATCGTATTGCGTACTCCGGGCAGTAGCTCACGAATATAATCGGTGCCTCCCGCCGGAATATCATCAAGAACACCACCTGGGCGGATGAACTCGTGGTTCATTCGCAGACCTGTAATATCCTCAAGGATACGCAAAATATCTTCGCGCAGTCGGAAGGTTAAGGTCAGCATGGTGGTGGCGCCAAGTTCGTTACCGCCTGAGCCAATACCAACGATATGGGACGAGATACGGGTCAACTCCATGAGGAGCACGCGAATTGCCTGTGCTCGCTGCGGGATGCGATCCTCAATCCCTAACAGTTTCTCTATCGCCTGGCAATAGGCTACTTCCTGGAAAATCGGAGCGACGTAATCCATTCGAGTACAGAACGCAACGCCCTGGGTCCAGGTACGGAACTCCATGTTTTTCTCAATGCCGGTGTGTAAGAAGCCGGTTGCCGCCCGCACTTCATTTACCCGTTCACCGTCAAGTTCTACCTGAACACGCAGCACACCGTGGGTAGAGGGATGGACTGGACCAAGGTTGATAACGATATGCTCCTCGCCCAGTTCTTCGGCGTCCTTAGCAATATCGCCCCAATCGCCACCGACTGCCTCATATACCTTCGCTCCGGCGGTGGATTCATCTGTCGCGCTTGCGGTAGCGCGTGGAATAGTCGTCATTAGTTGTACTCCCTCCGTGCATCCGGCGGTGGCACGATGGCACCCTTGTACTCCACTGGAATACCGCCCAATGGGTAATCCTTGCGCTGGGGGTGCCCCACCCAATCATCAGGCATCGCCGAGCGGGTTAAGCCCGGGTGCCCGTCAAAAATGATGCCCATAAGATCAAATGCTTCACGCTCTGACCAGTCATCGCCTGGATAAACCGAGCACAGCGACGGCATATGCGGATCATCTTCCGGGCACGTCACTTCCAAGGCGATCACGCGGTTATGGGTAATGGAGAAAAGCGGGAAATACGCATGTAGCTCGCGCCCGTTATCCATGGGATAGTGGACGGCTGACACGCCCAAGCACATCTCAAAACGCAAATCTTGATCGTCGCGCACATACCGAGCAACATCAAGCAGGCGCTCACGCGGCACAAAGATAACCAACTGACCGTTGTCAATTGATACTTTTTCGATAACCTCGTATTCGCGGTACCCATCTGCCTGTGCCAATTCGACGATAATATCGACAACTTCGTCGAACCATCCGCCAAACGGCCGGTGAGCCGGACGTGCCACCACAAAAGTCTCTTTATGGCCGGTGAATCCCGTGGTATCGCCGGTATCCGTCACGCCCCACATCCCCGAGCGTTGCGCGACAACGGAAGCACCGAACGCGCCGTCGGGCACTATCGTCCCGTCAGTTTTTTCACTCACGCCAGCAATCCCTTCTGTTCTTCAAGCGGAACCGCAGCCAATGCCGCCTGCTCGGCGCGGCGAGCGATTTCCTTTCGGTGCTCGCCGATCGGGCGACCTTCCATATGATTCTTACGCAGTTCAAAAATAGCGTTTATCAGCATTTCTGGACGCGGCGGGCAACCTGGCAAGTACACATCAACCGGCACGAGGTGATCGATGCCCTGCAAAATCGCGTAATTATTGAACATGCCGCCAGAAGATGCGCATGCGCCCATGGAGATAACCCATTTGGGCTCCATGAGCTGATCGTAGACATTGCGAACTACCGGGGCCATCTTTTGGCTAACTCGCCCTGAAATAATCATGAGATCGGCGTGACGAGGCGAAGCGCGGAACACTTCCATGCCGATACGAGCGGCGTCGAAACGCACCGCACCGAAGGCCATCATCTCGATAGCGCAACACGCCAAGCCCATCGTTACTGGCCATGGAGAGCGAGCCTGCGACCAGCCAGCCACCGCCTCAATTCCAGTGAGGAGCTTTCCTCCGGCTTTCTCTTCAATTCCCATTTATTTCACTCCCATTCCAATCCGCCACGACGCCACTCATACATGAATGGGACGGTGATAAGGAATACAAAGGTCGCAATCGCAACGACGCCAAACAACCCCAGGCGATTGGCATTAACCGCCCACGGGTACAGGAAAACCACTTCGATATCAAAGATAATGAAGGTCATTGCCGTCAAAAAATACTTCACTGGGAATCGCCCGTCGTGACCAGCACTCGGAGTTGCTTCTAGGCCACATTCATAGTTGGCAACCTTAATGCGGTTGTACCGCTTGGGGCCCAGGATGGCACTCATTAACAGACCAGCGACCGCGACCACGCCAGCGGCAATGATCATCACTAACAAGGGAACATACGAATACATTTAGTCCTCCACATGTCCGTTCTTCATCGAAGGCATTCTCGCGCCAATGCGCAGTTCACCTTCCACCCTACAGCCCGAAAGGCGCGGGCACGTATTCTCTAGCCAGTTCGTCATGCTCGCGGCACCACCTTCGTTAGCGTGGTAATGAACCTATCCATCCAATCACCACCATGACGATCATACGAATCAGAAAGCAATTTCATGACAAGTTTCATGAGCGCGGGACGCGGCAAACCGTATTTAACACATATATGCATAACAGCGGGATTTTCGATAAGTTTCGCAAAAATGCGCCCCAATGTGTAGTATCCGCCTAGTTCATCGCGCATCAGCATGGGATATTGCTCCATAGCCCGATCTTGTTCGCGCACCGACGGACGCGACATCGCCTGCACAATCGAATCAGCAAGCAACCGACCGCTAACAAGCGCGTAGGCAATCCCCTCGCCATTGAACGGGGAAACCATGCCGCCAGCATCACCGACCAGCGCTAACCCATTGGCGTAATGCGGGGTGCGATTAAAGGCCATCGGCAAAGCCGCCCCCTGAATCGGCCCACGCTGATTTTCCGCAGTAAGACCCCATTCTTCCGGCGTATGGGCCAGCCACTGTTGCAAAACGTTTTTATGGTTAATCCCGGAGGCTTTCGCCGTCGCCGACAGCGAACCCAAACCGACATTGACCAGACCATCGCCAACCGCAAACATCCAGGCATATCCCGGTAACTGTTCGGAACGCCCCGGCTCTCCTGCCCACAACTCTAGCTGGGACTCCATCATGTCCGTTTGGGCGAGCGGCGACTCAAAATACGTGCGTACTGCGACGCCCATCGGACGATTCATTTTCTTGGTGCGCCCACATGACGTCGCTAACCGAGCAGCTACACCGCCAGCGTCAACAACAAAACGAGCGCGATATTGGCTACGAGGAACATCCTGACGAGATCCCGCTACGGGCACCTCAGCTAAGGAATTGCGCTCCTGCGCTTCGACCCCAATGACCCGACCAGAACGCTCATCGTAGAGCGGAGCACAAACATGCACACCTTCTCGCAGGTGCGCTCCAGCCGCCACCGCATGCTGAGCAAGCATATGGTCCAGATCGATTCGTCGGCGTGCCGTTCCCCAGGAAGGCATTGAGCACAATTCTGGCCACGGAACTTCAATACAGTGCCCGCCGCCGTAGGCACGCACTCCGTAGTTACGCACCCAGCCATCTTCCTCGCGCAGGGAAATTCCCATGCGAATCAGCTCACCCACAGCGCGCGGAGTCAGACCGTCACCACAGGTTTTATCCCGCGGAAACGTCGCTTTTTCCAAAAGAATGACGTGCAACCCATGCAAGGCTAAATAGTAGGCGGTGGCACTTCCTGCGGGGCCTGCGCCGACGACGATAACGTCAGCATCTTGTGCCATACTCGCCGCCTTTCACGCAAAATTATTCCCCGCTATACCGTGAATAAGTCTACGCACTCCAGGAAACATTAGGAAAATTTTTGCCCGATATTAACAGCACAGTTCAGTTGCCAAAATAGTATCTCGGCAGAAGAAAATAGCTATAGCGCTCAGCCACGCTCCATGCGGTTCTATCCAAAAATCTCAAGCTAGCTCAGCGTTCCACTACCGTCAGGGGCATACTCGCGTCGGCTACCCAAAAGAATACCGCGCTGCCAAATCCGAGGATCACGCCGCTTTCTCAGCTAAGGGTTTACGGGCCCGATGAATAGCAACAATCCCATTTGTCAGGTTGCAATACTCCACATCCTGCCAGCCCACACTGGCAATCATCTGCCCTAGTTCCTGCTGCGCCGGCCAATCCATGATCGATTCAACAAGATAGTGGTACGCCGCCTGATCGGAGGAGACGACTGAAGCAATCCGCGGCATAATCGCCCCCAGATAGAATTCATACAATCCCCGAAAGACGGGGCACGTCGGACGGGAAAATTCAGTAATAACAACCCGCCCACCCGGTTTAGTTACCCGTAACATCTGCGCTAAGGCCACCAACGGATCATGAATATTGCGCAAGCCGTAGGAAATCGTGGTTACGTCAAAGCTATTATCCGCGAAAGGTAGATCCATCGCATCTGCCCGCACAAACTCCATATCGGGATAGCGCCGACGTCCTTCGCGCATCATGCCTTCCGAAAAATCACTCGCTACAACCTGTGCACCACAAGCAGCATACGAGGCTGCTGACGTTCCCGTTCCAGCCGCAATATCCAAAATTCGCATCCCCGGCTGTGGATTAATCGCATCCCGAGTAGCATGACGCCAAACGTAGACCATGCCGCCCGTCAGTGCCGCATTGGTGATGTCATATTTGCTCGATACCTCGTCGAACATCGACGAGACGTCATCCGGATTCTTTGCCAAGGTCGCACGTTTCATACCTGCATTTAACCAGATAGCCGCGTAACATCATTATTCGTGTTGACGATTCCACAACTGCGCGCGCAGACGACACCGCTGCCACATCGCCCGAACATTGCTACTTTCGTTTCGCTTCCTGGCGTGGTCAGCTTCTCAGGTGCGCCCGCACCGGCCCTAATATGCTGTGGGCATGCGGCAAGCATAAGCAGCGATGCTCCCCCTGGCAGCTCAAAGCAGTACCACGATTTCCGCTCCTGGTGGCAACAGCTCTACGACACTGCGGAAATTCGCAATACCTATACCCGTGCCGGCACCGGCCTGATTGCCCTGTGTGCCACTACTTTCCCTGAGCCAGACGAACCCGCAGTCTTTGCCGATCACTATAGCGAGCATATATTTACTGTTAATCGCGGTATCCACAGCGGATCACTCGTCATTCCACAGGTTGTTGTCGGCTACGACGATGACGCTGCGTGGCTGACGTTAATTGGCCCGATCGGGCAGGACGTATTCGATACCCTCGATCCACTCGCGCGTCAGGTGCTCGATCATGCCGTCCGCCCACCAGCGTAATCCGCAGCGATAAGGTAACGCCCTGTTTTTCGAGATTTTTGGGAGGTCGAATACCGCCTGCCCTAATACACATCCCAACAAACATCCCCGTCGTTTTATTGTGTTCATCTTTGCTAGTCATACCGCGCGCGTGTTAACTACCTTTAGCGCCGCAAACAGTACTTTTGGGGAAGATAGCGGTATTCTCCGTTATTAATTTGCCGGATTCTTTCTTCGCTTTTGCCGTCCACACACTGCTGACGGCGTAGAGGCGCACCGCTTACCCTTTGCATGTACCACGCTTCGACCGTGTTACATGCCGACTGGTCGTGTCATATACCGACTTCCCGCATTAGTGGCGATCCTGGATTCCTTGCCAATCCGCGCATGCCTTCACATAGCTTGCAGCTCCCAGCCTGGGCCAATCTTAGATCCCTTGCCATTCTTAGCCCGTACAGTATTCCGTTATTCCCTACCGTTTTCGTCTGCCCTTTTCATGGCGTATAAAAGCAGAAGCTCCTCTCGCGTTACACGTCACCTGACGTGTTCCAGCTAGAGCTTATGAGCCGTTAACTCACTGATACTGACTTGATGGATTATCGTTTTACGACGTTTTCAGCACAACAATCTCCGCACAATATGACGTGTGTCGAGCCTACTCCCTATGGAATCGACCCGACACACGTCAGTCCGGTGAATTATGTGTTGCCCAAGGTCAGATATGAACGCCAACCTCCGGCGGATAACGGCACAGCTACCACTTCATCGCTGTTTCCTTTATTGGAAACATCCACGACGATGATTTAGGAATCTGCGCGCGTTGCGAGCGTGACATCGACGTTGAGGAGTTCGCCGTTACGCTCGACGAGCAAAGTGAGGATATCCCCGGCTGCAAACTGCCGAGCATAACCCGTCAGAGAAATCGCTGACGAAACATCGTGGCCATTTACCTTCAAAACCACATCACCTGCACGCAGGCCCGCTTTTTCTGCCGGCGTTCCCGCTTCCACCTTCTGGATCTCTGCCCCAGTCCAGGACGTTCCCTGTGCAGTGCCAATTCCGTCTTTAATTTGCACACCGATATAGGCGTGTTGTGCGACCCCATGTTCAATAAGTTCTTTTGCAATTCGCTGCGCCAAATCAATAGGAATGGCAAAACCTAAACCGATTGATCCGCTTTGTGATTCCCGCGTTTCAGATAGTGACGCAATCGAGGAAGCAATCCCAATCACGCGCCCACTGGAATCAAATACCGGTCCGCCAGAATTACCCGGATTAACCGCAGCGTCAATCTGAATCGCATTCGTGACCACCCGCGTCGCATCCCGCAAATTCTGACCCGTCTTAAAAGTCTGGACTGGACGATCAAGCGCCGAGATAATGCCTGTCGTCATCGTCGTTGACAATCCCAACGGATTACCGATAGCGGCAACCGCTTGACCAACCTTAAGATCTGCAGAGGATCCTAACTGGGCGACGCTCAGATCTTTCGGAGGGGACTTGAGCGCCAGCACCGCTAAATCTGTTGATTCATCTGTGCCAACCACGCTTGCCTCATAGATCCGACCATCGGAAAGTTTGACCGCAATCTTCTGTGCCCCATCAACGACGTGATCGTTGGTGAGTACATGCCCATCGGCGTCAATAATAAAGCCAGATCCTGCTGCCGCTTCAGATCCTGTTTCGACATCAATGGAAACCACCGCACCGCTAACTGCTTCTGAGACGGCATGCCAATCTGGGGTAGAACCAACCGAGCTGACGAGTTGAGTCGTTCCGGTAGCTGTCGGCTGCGGCATGGAAGCTGGGCGGGCCTGCCCCCACCGCCACGACATCACTCCGACCCCAATCATTGCTCCGACTAATGAAGCAACCAGACCGACCGCAATCAGTGCCGCCCAACCAGGACGGCGCTTAGACCGCGAGGCTTTACCGGCCTGTTTTTCTTCCCAACCACTCCACGGCATTTGTTGCTCAGGGCGTTCATTCGAGTACTGGGGCAGCGGCATCGTTGCTGCTGGCGGATAGCTCATCTGCTCATCGTGAGGCGTGTGAATCGGATTCGGATCAGGCATAGTTGACGCGGATCCGGCGAACTGCCCAGGCTGATCGAATTCTCCTGACGCGACCGACGGTTGCGAGATGACCGGCTGTTGCGAAGCGAACGGCTGCTCGGGCGCTCCGTTCTTTTGCTCTGACGTGCTCGCCACCGAGGTATCACATACGGGGGCAGCAGACGCCGACCTCGCCGTATGAGAACCCAAGAACGGCACCTCCTGCGTCGGTAAAGAATCCCAGGAGGAAAATTCCGAGGAGGCAGTAAACGCAGCATTGTGTTGTACGCTCTCGCTACCCTGATTAATCGCCGACGTACCGCCCGCCACCTGCTCTGAGCCCCAGCTAGAAGAATGACCCACTGAGTATTCCGCCGTTACCTGACGAGATGCCGCACTCTGCCCATCCACATGCGATGACGGCGCAGATTCTCCATCAGAAAACAGCGGCGAATGTGAATGTGCTTGCGGCACCGCCGCCACGTCTGGAGCAACAGGCGGCGCAGAAAAATCAGGCTGAGCCACGGCGTCGCCATCTGAACATCCATTCTGCAGTTGGCTTTCATTGCCCTGATCCCAAGATGCCGGATCGAGCGTTACCGCTGCTTGCCCAGGGTGCGTCGGCATAAGTGCAGAGGCAGTATCGCCACCGTGGGAGGAGGTGCCCGCCGAATCCGAAACATGTGCCGAAGGTATCTCTGCCGGTTCAGCGCCTTGATGGGCGCCGTGTTCTGCGTCCTGCGTCGGTCCAAACCCAAACTGAGTTTGCCCCATTTGAGCTTGCCCTGTTTGCGGATCTGCGCCTGGCTGATACTCCGCACCATTACCGGTCACTGGCTGCCACTCCTCGTCGTTCATTACCTGTGTCCTTTCTCAGGCCGCTGCGCGCACTCACACACACTAAGATTTTCCTCCTAGCGCAGTGTCGCGGTCATCTTCACCACATTTCGGGACGTATCCCGAGCGGTACTGGCTACAGAAATTAGCGTCACACCATTATCTTCCCATTTCGTGAGCTTCACCTGAATGTTGCCTGAAAATGTTCGTCCCACAGCAAAACCCGTGCCGTCCTGGCACAATGACGCTATGAACGATCATGTCCATCCTCTACCTGAACCAGTATCCGACATCTTCGACCCGCGCAAATGGCGGTCAATTCCTGGTTTTCCCGACGGGGATATTACCTACCACCGCGGAGTAGAACGGCTATATGACGGCGATCGCTGCGTCCACGAGCGCGACCTGCCGTTAGTGCGCATCGCGTTTAATCGCCCGGAAGTGCGCAATGCTTTCCGACCTGAAACAGTTGACGCGCTATATCGAGCTATCGATCATGCGCGATTGAGTGGAGAAATTGGTGCCGTCATCCTCACCGGAAATGGTCCCTCACCGCGCGACGGCGGATGGGCGTTTTGTTCCGGAGGAGATCAGCGAATCCGAGGAAAAGACGGATACTGCTACGACAACGCGAGCACGCTATCGCCACAATCAGCACATACAGAGGCAGGCGTAGCCGCTCCCCATCCTGAGGCCGAAACATCACCTAATAGATCGTCTAATAGCACTAGCCCTCTTGCTGCTTGCCTACCGGAGAATGTATCGGCAGCGCATGCCGCTTTGCGCGCTGGTGCCGGTGGCGCAGGCCGACTCCATATTCTCGAAGTTCAACGGCTCATGCGCACCAGCGGGATGATTTTCATTGCCGCCGTCTCCGGTTGGGCCACAGGTGGCGGTCATTCCCTGAATGTCGTCTGCGATTTGTCCGTCGCTTCGCGGGAGCATGCACGCTTTATGCAGGTTGACGCCAATGTTGGCTCCTTTGATGCGGGCTACGGTTCGGCTCTGCTCGCCCGACAAGTAGGCGATAAACGTGCGCGCGAGATCTTTTTCCTGGCTCGCGAATACTCTGCTGAGCAGGCAGAACGTTGGGGCGTCATCAATGAAGCCGTCGCACACGCCCAGCTCGAAGAGGCGGCCTGTGAATATGCCCGTATTCTGGCCACGAAATCACCACAAGCCCTGCGCATGTTGAAATTCGCCTTCAATCTCGCCGATGACGGGCTAGCTGGTCAGCAGGTATTTGCTGGTGAAGCAACCCGACTGGCCTACATGACCGCCGAAGCTCAAGAGGGGCGGGATGCATTCTTGGAAAAGCGCGCTCCTCATTGGGAGGATTTCCCCTACTATGCCTGAACTTGAGATCATCTCCGGCGGAAGCGGGATAGCTGCATGTACTCGGGTTGAGGCTGCCGTACGTCGGGCGTTAACCCAGTATCTGGCCGGTGCAGAACCGGCCCCGTTGTGCCTGATCGCCCCGAATAACACCCCGGATGCTGTTCGCGAGGAAGTGCGTGCCTTAGGCTATCCACCGCATACGGGAGTCCTTATGCGCACCTCTGGTTCGACCAGTGGAACCGGAAAAATTGTGGCACTGAGTTGGGATTCGTTAATCGCCTCCGCGCACGCCACACATCAGGCGCTAGATGGACCACAGGTATGGGCCTGCGAGCTGCCCTATCATCACATCGCCGGATTCCAAACCATTGTGCGCACCGTGCTTGTAGATCTGAGCGGCGAACTGCAAACCCTTGATAACTCATCCGGCAAAAGCCCGTTATATGCTCGCGCATTGTCTTTGGCTAACCCCGAGGCGGTAGCCAATCAGATAGCGGATTTAACGAAGTTCTATCTCTCCGTTGTTCCCACCCAGCTAGCTCGAATCCTCGCCGATCCGCAGCTATGTGCCATGCTAAGTTCTGCTTGTTTTCTTGTCGGTGGCGCATTTACCCAGGAAACTCTGCTGGAGGCTGCGAAACAGCGCGGGCTGCAGATTCACACCTCGTATGGCATGACGGAGACGTGCGGCGGTTGCGTATATGACGGTCTGCCGATTGGCGATACAGCAATCCATATCGACGAAGCAGACGGACGGGTTCACCTGGCCTCATCTAGCGTCGCATTGGGATATTGTGGTGGGCACGATCCGCATGTGCTGGCGGATAGGAGCCCGCGGGTACATATCACTAATGACGTCGGCGTATTTGACGGCGAGTACCTGCGCATTTTAGGGCGGGCTGACGATGCCATTACCACTGGGGGATTAACCGTCCATCCACAGCTCATCGAATCCGCTATCACCCGCACTGGATGGACGAGCATTGTGGTCGGGGTACCGGACGAAACATGGGGAGAAGCTGTTGTGGCGGTTATTGACGATACTGACCGCCCGGCCCAGTCCTGCGATATTACCGTCATTCGCTCCTGGGTTAAATCGGAGTTGGGTATCGGCTGGTCACCACGCTATGTGCTCACATTGCACAGTCTTGCCACGCATTGGCCGATGACGGATTCCGGTAAAATCAATCGGCGTCACGTGCAGCAGCTCGCACAGGAGTATCTCGCCGCTCATATCTAACAATCGAGAAAGCATTTTTAGCGCCCGCTAGAACGATAAATGCTTTGCGTCTCTCTGACGGGTGCGAGCACGGCTACGTAGGCAAAGAAAGGAACACTATGGCAACCTTGACCGACTGGTGCGAAGGTGCCCGTATTCGGACACTGCCCGCTTCTGTTGCGCCGGTTATTTTAGGCACGGGCGCAGCCGGTAGCATCGGTGGTTTTCATGCAGGCAGAGCTATCCTCGCAGCCCTCGTCGCAATCTTCTTTCAAATCGGGGTCAACTTTGCCAATGATTATTCTGACGGGATTCGCGGGACAGATGAATTTCGCTCTGGCCCACCCCGTCTAACCGGCGGCGGGAAAGTACCGCCCCGCACCGTAAAGCTACTCGCTTTTGCCCATTTTGCTGCTGCCTGTATATGTGGCCTGCTCTTGGTGATGTGGTCCGGGCAATATTGGCTACTTGCCCTTGGGGCGGGAGCTGTTGCTGCTGCCTGGTTCTACACTGGAGGCACACATCCGTATGGCTATATTGGTTTAGGAGAACTCTTCGTGATGGTGTTCTTCGGCTATGTCGCCACCGTCGGAACAACCTACACGCAAAGCTCTCATGCGCCGTGGACTGCATGGGTCGGGGCAACCGGAGTGGGGTTAATTGCCTGTGCCCTGCTTATGATTAACAATATTCGCGATATTCCCACCGATATTCAGGCTGGAAAACGAACTTTAGCTGTTCGCCTCGGGGATCAGTGGGCGCGCTATAGCTGGTGCGGTCTCATGCTTGTGGCGCTGATCTGTGGCTGCGGTATTGCTGTGCGCTATCCAGTGGGATGGGTAGTCATAATCGTTATGGCGTGGAGCGGGGTACTTGCTCGGCGCTATGTATTAGCTGGCGCCCGTGGGCGTGATCTCATCGTCGTGCTGCGCGATACCGGGCTCATCGAATTAGGCTATGCCCTCACCCTGGCTGTTGCGCTCCTAGTGTAGCTGTATGAGACTTAACTTAAGAAAAACACAGTTGTCAATTAGGCTAGAGACGTGGGACGAATACTACCGATTATTTTTCTGATAGCGCTGGTTATCTATGCCGTTATGGATTGCGTGCGCACACCAGTAATGCCGGCCCGTATCTCTAAACTTGCCTGGCTTCTTCTGATTATTCTCGTCCCCGGGATAGGTGCGCTGATCTGGCTGTACTTTAAGTACCAAAATGTGTTCAACTCGGGTTATCGCTCTGTCGGATTTGGGCGGCCTGCTGCTCCGAGTGGTCCTGTCGCTCCAGATGACGATCCGGAGTTTCTTGCCCGTCTTGAAGCCCGCAATCGCCGTAAGGCATACGAGCAGCGGCTACGCGAGGAAGAATCGGAGAACGCCGACGAGGCACCTGCTTCTCCCCCAGATTCCTCTGCGCCTAGACCGTCTCAACCGCCGCGGCGTACCGACGAGGATGACGATTCTCCAGGGTTATATCGCAGGTAGAGCTCATTGATCCGTACGAGGAATCCTTAGATACCCTCTAAAGTTGACTGCGACTCGGTGTGGCGGCGGGTCAGTATGTGCCGCTAGCGGGCAGCCGTAGCCAGCATTCCCGATATGCAACTACTGTCGAGTGGCACAAAAACCACTATTGTGCAGGTAGTTCTGTTGAACGGGAAACCAGTGTTGAATGGGTAGCAACTGCTAACCAGGTAACCGTCGTTGGCGGGAACGTATTGGGGTAGATTGCCGTATGGGCGCTAACCAGCCGCTATCTCCTTTCGCGGGCACGCAACTAGCACCGAGTTTTGATACGTCGTTCTACTATTTACGCTATTGCGTTCTGAGCAGCTATATGAGCCTGCTAGCCGTACTACTTGCCGGAGGGTATCGGCAGATACTCGGTGGCACTCACGGAGTAAATCACCTTATTTGGCTTGTAGCTCAGGTTTGCCTGACGTGCTCTCGCGACACCTATTAGCACTGCCGGTTACGAGGCAGATATGTGACAACCCTTTTATTTACTGGCCGCTAGCTCTTCATTTCAGGTTCCTTATTTTCGATCCTCGTTCGCCTTTCTTCGTATTTCTGCCCGCAAATCTTTAAACATCCAATCGTTTTCATCTCATATACACTTGACCAATACATTCATTTATGCTTATATATTTATATGAGCATAAATCGTTGGGAACAAGCCGCGGAGATTTTCTCCGTGCTCGGCAATGCACACCGCTTAGCCATCCTCGAAACACTCGCTCACTCCCCTGCGCGAGTCGGCGATCTGGTAGATCAACTAGCCTTGAGCCAGCCCGCCGTTTCGCAACACCTGCGCGTCTTACGAGCTGCACAATTAGTTGATTTTGAGCGGCACGGGCGCGAAATAATCTACCGACTACGCGATCAACACGTCGCACATATCGTCGGCGATGCTCTCAAGCACGTTGCCGAAGAGCCGCACGCCCACTCAGCTAACACCGACGATTAACCGCACCCTCCACATAATCAATGTCTAACCACAAGGAGTAATCATGACCGATAAGCATACTGTCGCAGAAGATCACGGCGACCATCATCACGCTAAGGATTGCGGCCATCCCGCAATTGAACGCGCCGATCACGTCGATTATTTACACGATGGTCATCTACACCACGAACATGGCGACCACTACGATGAGCACACCACCTCAGAGCACCGCGAAAGCGAAGATCACGGCGGTCACACCCACGCACCACAGTGCGGGCATGAAGCCGTGGAACACGATGGGCACATTGACTACCTCCACGATGGTCATCTGCACCACGAACACGGCGACCACTACGACGAGCACTGAGAGTAAACCGCAGTAGGTATATACGCAGAAAACATACATGTGGCTGGGGTGGGATCGGATTGACCCGATCCCACCCCAGCCACATGACTATCGAAAGACTATCTCTCCAATGCGTCAGCTAGCCGAGGCAAGACCACTACACTTCTCCTGCTCTCAGATCACAAAACCTCTACGTAGCTCTTCCGAGTAGCCCTACACCAATACCAGCACGCCAACACCATCGCCCGCTTCAGGCGTGTGCCGCTGCCTGCGAGGTTCCCGGAACCATATCTGCCGCCTGCGTCAGCAGTTCCCCTACGGGCTCCCAATAATCCAAAGCCAACAGTTGCTTATCTGCGAAGGTCAACGACGTAACCGACGCCAAAGAGCACTCTCGTTTACGCGGGTCGTGAGCAAAAGGCTTACGCTCAATAAAACGTCGCATAGTCCAAATCGGTAACTGATGCGAGACTAACACCGCTTCACCACCGCGAGCCTGTTCAAGCGCTTCGGCAATCGCCGCAGACATCCGCGCCACAACCTCAACGTACGGTTCCCCCCATGATGGAGTCAGCGGATTGAGATACCACGACCAATATCGCGGATGAGCCAACACCCAGCGGTTTTTATTGACGGGAACTCCCTCGAATTTATTATCCGCCTCAATCAGGCGCACATCTTGCCCGACGGGGAGCCCAAACGCCTGGGCCGTTGGCGTTGCCGTTTCCACTGCGCGCTCTAGCGGCGAGGCGAGGACTAAACGAATATCATGCGAGGCAAAGGCCTGCCCTAAACCGTCAGCCATACGCCGCCCAAGCTCGGACAGATGGTAGCCAGGGCGCCGCCCATAAAGCACCGCCTCCGGGTTATGGACCTCTCCATGCCGGACGAGATGTATTGTCGTTATCTCCATGAACTACTTTTCTTCTTTTTCAATCAGCTTGCCGAAGATCTCTCCCAACGTTGCAAACTCCTCGCTAGTGAGATGATCGAGGAGATGCTGACGAACAGATTCCACATGCCCCGGAGCAGCGCGCACTAACGTACGGTACCCCTCCTGAGTGAGCTGACATACGATTCCCCGACGATCCTCGCTACACGGATGCCTGCGCACTAAGCCCCGATCTTCCATACGCTTGATCGCGTGCGTTAACCGCGAGCGCGAATGGACTAAATCTCGTGCCAAGCAGGACATCCGCAATTGAAAATCAGGAGATTCCGATAGACGCACAAGTACTTCGTATTCGTTGATCGACAAATCAGACTGATTTAGGAGATCCTGGTTCACGCCTTCAAGCACGAGAGCGTATCCGCGGAGAAACCGCCGCCACGATAGCTGCTCTTCGTCGCTGAGCCAATTAACCACTTTCTCTCATCCTTCCCCTCTGAGATACTCTCCAGTATAAGACGTCTGACAAAAAACGCGAGAGGCTGTGTTCCCCTGCGCTACGGTGTTTCCCGATGTTACCGCGCTTTTCCGACAACTTTTGCGACACATATAGGGAGAAATGTCCCCAGTCAGGGGACGGCAGACGTGACACGCGCACCTCAAGCGATCGAGAATTTGAGAACGCAACAAGCCATAGCTACGCACGCCTTTGCGATAGCTTACTCGTCAGTCTCCATTCAAAGATTCTTCGTCAAATTATCCACACATCTCAGTAATCTCATCTCACCACTTATCGTAGATTCACCCACAGAATATGCAGCTCTCCACGTCGGTGGACATCTCACAACGAGACGCATACCGCCACAGCTCTACGCAGCCTCCATTACCGGCCTGAAGTCTGCCTCACTCTATGAACACACAAACCCATAGCCGCATTAACGCGCAGTAAAACAATGAACCGGCTTCCCAAAGGAAACCGGTTCTTACACGCCTACCGCAATTACTTCTTATTGCGGCGCTGGTGACGCGTCTTACGAAGCAGCTTACGATGCTTCTTCTTCGACATACGCTTGCGGCGCTTCTTGATTACCGAACCCATAAGGTGGCCTCCGATGCTTGTGATGTTCGTCGTGTTATCACGCGATTGAACGAGAAAGATCCTACCGCACCTAAGCAGTGAATCAACAAGCCAATTGGTGAAACGTTAGGAATACTACGCTTCTGCGATCCCCAACTGGATATCCATATCGGCCTGCGCGAGAAGCTGTTCTACAGCCGATCGTGGAACGCGATAGGAATTACTAATACGCACTGCTGGCAGCTCGCCCGAATGGACCATCCGGTAAACCGTCATGCGCGAAACGCGCGTTAATTCAGCAACCTCAGCGACAGTGAAAAATCGCGGTGCTGATGGGGGAAGCTGCGCCATGCTCGTCCTCGTTTCCCGTATGGGGTATCCATGCTGCTATGCAACACGGCGTGTGCGTGATATCGAATCACACCTTACCCGATTTCCTCACAAACAACATCAGAAACAAGAGAATTTTTGACGAATACCCCTCGTTGTTTCAGTCACTATCGCGCTAGCCACATACCCATTTGGCGATAAACAGCGCCGCATCGCAGTAAGCCCGTACACACTGGGTATTACTTGTCGTTCAGCCCGCAAACAGGCATTACTCACTTCGGCTAAGAACGTCCAATATGCCACAACGCTAACTCTCTTCTTCGTTTTGGGCTACGCTTGTCAGTGCTTTGTCTCATCTATGAGTCACAGTACGACGTGAATATTTTACTGCCACGCCGCACGTCTGAGGCACCTGAGGAGGTGAATGATGACCAGTGAACTGCCCGTCGCCCCTACCGGATCGCGAATACGCGACAAGATCGACCACTTTGCTCGTAACTATCCGGCCCGATTGGCGCTGATCGTCTTTGCCCTCATCATTTTGATCATCAGCTCACTACTCTGCCTACCCATCGCCACCACCGACGCTCCCCCAGCACATATCGTTGAGGCACTATTCACGGCAACATCCGCCGTATGCGTGACGGGGCACAGCATCGTTGACACCGCAACATACTGGTCACCATTCGGGCAGACAGCCATTGCCGTCGGTATCCAAATCGGCGGGCTCGGCG
The DNA here is from genome assembly GCF_046599595.1 of Trueperella sp. LYQ143. NCBI lineage: Bacteria > Bacillati > Actinomycetota > Actinomycetes > Actinomycetales > Actinomycetaceae > Trueperella > Trueperella sp. LYQ143. The sequence continues at coordinate 58,386 of NZ_JBKIWR010000005.1, forward strand.
TGATGACCCTGGCCTCCCTGATCGGACTCGCCATATCTCGCCATATCGGGCTGACACAACGCATCTTGGCAGCGAATGAAACCGGATCACGCCTCGGAGAAGTCGGCGGTCTGCTCAAAGTCGTCATTATTACCTCTATGAGCGCAGAAACCCTGATCGCGCTCGCCCTCCTTCCATCTTTTATGGACCGCGAAGGATCCTTCCTCAAAGGGCTATTCCACGCCGTTTTCACCTCTATCTCCTCGTTCAACAATGCCGGATTCATTATCGAACCCAACTTAGGATTCGCAGTAGGTAACTGGGCTATCTGCGTGCCTATCATGATGGGCACAATTTGCGGCGGCTTGGGTTTCCCCGTCATGCTCAACATCGCCCAAAATCCTCGTTCGCCGCGCCGTTGGACGATCCATACCAAACTCACCGTCACCACCTACGCCCTGGTGTGGATCACTGCCGTAGTGATGATTGGCGCTCAAGAATGGAACGGAGCATTCCGCGACCTCACCCTCAACCAACACATCCTGGCAACGCTCTTCCACGCCACAACCGTCCGTTCAACCGGAATCAGTAGCGTCGATATTGCCTCGATGTCCCAAGGGACTTGGCTGACGATGGACGCACTCATGTTCATCGGCTCAGGTTCCGCATCGACGGGTGGGGGTATCAAAGTCTCAACCTTTGCTGTGCTCGTCCTAGCAATTTTGGCCGAAGCCCGCGGCGATCGAGATACTGAAGTCTTTGGCAAGCGCCTTCCCCCAGATGTCATTCGGCTCGCTATTTCTGCGGCATTCCTCGGCGCTTTCGTTGTTGGCGTCGCCTCACTGGCGATTTTGCAGATCTCTGGCGAACCACTCGGCCAAGTCCTATTCGACACCGTCTCTGCGTTCGCAACGTGCGGATTATCCACAGGGCTAGCGCAAAACCTGCCCACTGCTGGCAAACTTGTTCTCATCGTCGTGATGTACCTTGGTCGAGTCGGTACGATGACTTTTGCCGGTGCGCTCGCATTGCGTTCGCGCCGACGCGTCATCCGCCTTCCGGAAGATCGCCCCATCATCGGCTAAGCACGCCCGCTTTAATCAGGAGGAGTTATGGCTGACAGCCTCACTAATGCCGCTCTCGTTATCGGCTTAGGACGATTCGGCTCAGCGATCACCGTCACCTTAGACCGTCTCGGTAAAGACGTTCTCGCGGTGGAAGCGAACGCAGATCGTGCCCAACAGTGGTCACATCGTTTTCGGGTTGTGGAAGCCGACGCTCGCAGTGCCGAAGCCCTCCACCAACTCGGCGCAGAAGATTTCGATGTGGCCGTCGTCGGAGTAGGAAACCTCGAAGCCTCCGTGCTCATTACTGCAAACCTCGTCGATCTAGGAATCCGTGATATTTGGGCAAAAGCCACCTCTCGCGAACATGGCACTATCCTCAAGCGCATCGGGGCTACCCACGTCATCTATCCCGAATATGACGCCGGGCAACGAGTGGCGCATATGCTCTCTGGGCGGATGCTTGACTACATCGAAATGGAAGATCAATTCACGATCGTCAAGATGATTCCCCCGCGCGATCTTATCGGCTTCACTATCGCCCAATCCCGAGTACGCGAGCGCTTCGGCGTGACGATTATTGGGGTGAAATCCCCTGGTCAGCCCTTTGAATACGCCAACTCTGAGACGAAGATCGGTCAGGGAGATACTCTGATCGTCTCCGGTGACTCCGCGCTCCTGGAGGAATTCGCGAACCGAAACGTCCGAAAGTAGCTCAATGGCAAAAACAGCGAAAGCGAGCTACCTGTGCAGCGATTGTGGGTGGACTACGACAAAATGGGTTGGTCGCTGCTCGCAGTGCCACGCTTGGGGCACGATTGACGAAATATCTACCCCTGCAGATACCCGATTGACACCCCTGGCTCCCCGCAGTCCGGCCCAACCGATTACTGACGTCTCCAGCCAAGCCTCCGTTAAGACTCCCACTGGTGTTGATGAGCTAGATCGCGTTCTCGGCGGTGGGATCGTCCCGGGTGTCGTCATTTTGCTTGCCGGTGAGCCAGGCGTTGGAAAATCAACGCTGGTATTAGACGTTGCCGCTCGCGCTGCCGCACAGGCTCATCGCGCCGGATTACCTCCCGTGCTCTACGTCAGCGGCGAAGAATCCGCCTCACAGGTACGCTCCCGAGCTGAACGAATCAATGCCCTGCACGAACATCTGCTGTTGACCTCCGAAGCTGATCTGGCAAAAATTCTCGGGCATATCACCCAGTCGCGCCCATCACTGTTAATCGTTGATTCCGTCCAAACAATTCTCGATCCGCATACTGACGGGGCTAGCGGCGGTGTCGCTCAAGTCCGAGCAGTAACCTCAGCACTGGTCAACACCGCAAAAACCCTTGATCTGCCGATTATTCTCATCGGTCACGTCACCAAAGATGGATCTATCGCCGGGCCTCGGGTACTAGAACATCTCGTCGATGTCGTATGCCATTTCGAAGGCGAACGCCATTCCCGATTGCGCCTTGTTCGGGCAGTAAAAAATCGGTATGGGGCAACCGACGAAGTTGGCTGTTTCGAACTTGTCGATTCCGGAATCCACGGGCTACCAGACCCCTCCGGATTATTTCTATCGGAGCGAAACTTGAGCGTTCCGGGCACATGCGTGACGATTACCCTCGAAGGGCGCCGCCCTATGCCCGTGGAGGTGCAAGCCCTGTGCGTAAGCGCTGCCGGGCCACCGCGTCGCACCACCACAGGCGTCGATAGCCCGCGTGTGGCGATGATGTTAGCCGTCTTGCAATCTCGCCTCGGAATCGCTGTTGAACGTCAGGATATTTTCGTCTCCACAATCGGTGGCGCACGCGCCAGCGAACCCGCTACCGATCTGGCTATCGCCCTCGCTTTGGCGTCATCTGCCGCTGATCTTCCCCTCGCCCCTGGAGTCATCGCATTAGGGGAGGTATCACTGACGGGAGAGCTTCGCCCCATCACCGGCTTATCGCGACGTATCGGGGAGGCAGCCCGCCTGGGATTTACCACCGCTATCGTCCCTGCTCACTGCGAGATTGACGAGCACGCTGCCGGCATACGGGTGATACCGGCCCGCGATGTAGCACAGGCCGTGCGCGCTGTACTCCCCGTGGATAACTAAGGGTATAGCGGTAAGAAAAAAAGGTATCGCTATCTCTTTTGGAGGCAGAGATAGCCCAAAATACGCCAATATGAGATGGCACCGTCATTTCTCGTGCCTTGAAAAACAGAGCGGGCTTGAGAAGAACTGAGCAGGTAAGCGTACAACCCGCTATCAACTACCTGCTATCAGGTAACCAAACATTCTGTGCCAATTCGCTGATCAGATTTTTCTATCTGGATTACGTGGAATCTTTAGTTCTAAAATTTATCCAGACGGCTGAGCGTTCGGATCGCTGACCGGCGGCACAGTTGCCGGTTGACCATTTCCTGATTGTTCACCTGCCGGCTGCCCATTTTCTGGCGAAGTAGGTGTTGACTGCCCATCGGTGGACGGCGCATGTGCCGGCTGGTTAGCCTCATTTTGCTGGCTATTAGGCTGACTTCCCTCCGACTGACCATTTCCCGCCTGGTTGCCGTTTTGCCCGCTGGCTGCTTCTGGTGCGGTCTGACCGTTAGAAACCCCGTTAGCTCCAGTTGCCGTCAGCTCAAAAATATCTGGCTGGGATAACACCGACTCACCCGATAAAGCTACCGTGGCCACATACATACCCGGTTGTGCCATTGCTGTACCGGCACAGCCAGCGCCCGATGCGCGCCCATCCCAGGTTAAAGTCTGCGTCGTAGCCAGTTGCGTATCGAGAAGTAAGGTCTTATCCGCAAGCGCGGCTGAACATTGAACACTGTCATAAACTAATTGACCACCCGAAGTGATCTGCAGAGAAAGGTGGCTAGCATTGAAGTAACACGGCTGCATCCCATTATTTGCCAAGGTCACTGCGAACTGGACTGGATGGCCCGCACCTGTTGTTGAACGGTCTACCGATACGTTCAGGGAGTGCGGAGTACACACAATAGCTTCGTATTTTGCAACCTCACTAATCGGCTGAGTGTGGCGGTCAATCTTATGCATGGCATAAAACATGACGAGCAAGAGGCTAATAATAGCTACCGCAGCCGACAAAATAACTTTGCGGAACCGACGCCACCAGGTAAACCGAGGGCGTGCGGGGGCTGCTGCCTTTGCCGAGTACCGCCGCGGGTGCCGAGTACCGCCGCCTGGCATCCCACGCCCCGCCCCAGAACGACGGACTGGGTGCGGCACTGTTGAACGCCCTGAGCGCCCGTTCTCAACCGTTCGCGCGGAGGCTGTGCGCGAAGGGCGCGGATTTCCGTCTCGGCGTACCGCGGCGGATCTTCCGCCAGAGCTGCCGTGCGGCTGCGCGGCATCATTCTTGCGGCGCGTCTTGCGGCGCGGCGCGCTCTCCTGCATAACAATCGGTTCAATGCGCGCCCGCTTGGAGCGGTTGCTTTTCGCAGCACCACGCGGCGAGGACGCCGATTGCGCACCGGATTGTGCCTGACGGCGGGATTGGCTTCCTGCCTCCTCACGCCGCGACTGCCCACGTGATGACGCGCTACGACGCACCGGAACGCCGGACGAATCTCCTGCGCGCTGGCCTGGGTTCAGCCCACGATTTTTCTTATGCCGTTGACCGCTTGCGCGCGAAGCAGATCCCAACATGGGCGACGTCGCGGATGCTTCTCCCGCATCACCAAGCCGACGGGCACGCACTCGCCGCGCCCGAGCATCCGTCTCACGAGCTGAGCGCGGAGGTTGAGATCTGTCTTTCACGCCTTTAACCGTATCGAGATTTTCCTCAAAACAGGACAACCCACGCCGCAACCTGAGTTTTCTTGCGGCGATCTTTCCCATCACAAATAGGCAGAGCACAATTTTGTGTGGCATAGTGGCGGCTGTGCCTCCACATCCCAATCAGGTCTATCCGCTATTGAAACAGTGGTATCGCGATAACGCACGCGATCTCCCGTGGCGTCATACTCGCGACCCGTGGGCGATTTTGGTTTGTGAAGTCATGAGCCAACAAACACCAGTACGCAGGGTTGAGCCGACCTGGCGCGTATGGTTAGAACGCTGGCCGCAACCCGCCGATCTTGCCCAGGCTTCACCAGCAGATATTTTGCGGGTGTGGGATCGAATGGGCTATCCACGTCGGGCATTACAACTCCATGCCTGCGCTATCCGTATTTGCCAGGAGCACGACGGGAGAGTCCCCTCAGAAGAAGCCGCGCTATTAGCGCTTCCGGGCATTGGGCCTTATACCGCCGCAGCTATTCGCGCCTTTGCTTTCCACGAACACTCCATCGTCGTTGATACCAATATCCGACGAGTTCTCGCCCGCTGGCACGGCATGGCCTCCCCGACGCGCACAGGGCGCATCGAAACCGAATATGCCAGCCGGTACGTCCCTGCTGAGGATACCTATCCATCCCCTGCTGGAGATATGCGCCAAAGGCACTCCGACACTACTTACCAGGTTTACCCTGCGGGCACTTATCAGGCGAGCACCGATATTGCGTGCCATATTCACCCCGATAGCGCGTGCCTCACGACTACCGGCACTCACAACCAGCTCCCCGCCAATGAGAGCCAGCAGGCGATCTCCGGCGGCATCCGCCACACGATCACCGACGACGACCACCCAGCACCCAGTGCCAACACGCCTTCACAGACCGCCAATACTAACAGCGAAACAATCAGCACTGATACCGAGTGCGGGATCACCGCCTGGGAATGGAATGCCGCGATTATGGAATTTGGGGCACTGATATGTACCGCTCGCAACCCGCTATGCGATCATTGCCCAGTGCGTTCCACCTGCGATTGGGCGCGCTCGGGATTTCCTGACGCCCCACACGATAGCCCTCAACGTTCTGCCGCATGGGAAGGCACAAACCGGCAAGCACGCGGGGTAATCATGGCGTATCTACGCGAACATAGCGGCACGTACCAACAGCTCCTCGACCACTGCAATATTGAGGAATCGCGTATCGAACGGGCATTAGCTCAGCTCCTCGCTGATGGGTTAGCCGCCCAAAGTGGGGAGATCTATCACCTCCCCGGCCTCACCGTATAATGAGGGCATGGTCGCTCCCGTAAAACTTGCTCATTTTGGCTTGATATTAACGATCTGTGCCGCACTAACCGCTGTAATCGGTAGCTTTATGACGATCAGCCAGCCCTATGTACCCCTGCAGATTCTGATCGCCTCCGTATTAACTGCTATCTCACTGATCATCCTGGTGAGCGCCGGAACACTGATAGCTTTATCTCGACGTAACGACGTGCAACGCACCTGGCCAACCGCAATCTCAGTATTGCGCTGGTGGGCTCCGGTAGGCATTACGCTGTGCGTGGCCGGAGGGATTATCGGCGCTGTCGCGATACGTTTGGACGTGACGGTCCTCGTCATTGGGCTTCTTGCCGCGCAAAATATCATCGTCACGCAGCTCCTGGGCCGCGAGCTATTACGCGACATGCCGCGTCTGCGATAGCCGTATGCCTATCGCTGCCATTAATGGGCGGGCATGTGTTCCCTGTTCGGATACCGACGTTAGAGGCACCCAGCTAGCCCTACATATATCCGATGCCGCATTGAAAGGGAGCTAATATTTCGTTTCTCCGCTATTTACTGCTCTCCCGTCTCTCACCGCCTAGATCGTAGATATTGCTTCACATATCCGCTGATTTTCTACAGCTCCTTTTGACGCCGGTATTGAGTTTGCTACCAGCCATTTGCTTCTGCTAGCGGCACTATGCGTCGCACTCTCTATTAGCGCAATAACCAAAACAGACACAGCACACTACCCCTGAGAGGAATCTTCTGGCGAATACTGCATGCCGACGTGCCATCATACTGCCGGCGCCATCACAGTGCCGGATCAGGCACATCCAGTTCTTTTAACATCCGATAATTCCCTAAGGTATTGGGCTTAACTCGAGCCAGCTCCAAAAATTCTGCAGTTCCATCGTCATGCGAGCGCAGCATCTCCTGATAGACGTCTACCCCCACTGGAGTTCCAGAAATCTGATGGAATCCGGCACGCTCGAAGAAATCCACCTCGAATGTTAAACAGAAGAGCCGACGCACACCTAGCTCCCTGGCCCGCTGCTCTAAATGACGCACCAGCGCCCGCCCAATACCTTTCCCTAAGTATTGCGGGCGGATTGCCAAGGTACGGATTTCCGCAATATCTTCCCAAAAAACATGCACTGCTCCGCAACCAATAATCTCCCCGTCACACTCTGCAACCGAGAACTCCTGGACGTCCTCAAAATAGTCGATAAGTTCTTTCGCGATGAGGATTCGTCGGCTCGCATACGGCCGCACAAGATCTGCAATCGCCCGCACATCGCGAGCTGTTGCCTGCCGAATAATCATGGTTTTCCCTTCTGCGCGCCGGTATCCCTTCCCGCATATCCGCCCGTATGCGTTCTAGCTGCTACATCGGCACGCATTCCCACATATCCGCCACCAGCATGTGCTCGAGCTTCCGCGTCGGCACGTGCCCCAATAGGGATGGCGGTATGCACTCCACTATGTACGCCACCGTGTACGCCACATACCAGTTCATATATCCGCTGCGCCAGATCCTCATCAAGCACTAGATCCGTCATAACCCCACTACGTAAGGCCGCAAGCGTCGCCTCAGCTTTCTCCACCCCACAAACCACACCAATACGGCGCGCGATAGCTTGTAACTCATCCGGGCGTGGGCCAGAAGCCCGATCATTCATCTCAAGATCGTCCCAGGTGCCGTCACGACGCAACAGCACAGTACACACATCGCCGACCACCCCATTCGCTTTCAACTGGGCAATCTCCTCATCCAATAAATACCCGCCGGAATACAGCAATGACGGGTGCTCTAACGTCAGTGCGCCAATCCCAAAAACAGCAATATCTGCGTTAAGCGCCACTGCTCGAACCGCTTGAATAGAGCGTTCCCGCCACAGTGCCCGTCGGGTATGCGCATCATCAAAAAAGGCTGGCACAGAAAAATGAAGTACCGTTGAACCGAATGCACGCCCGAAAGCCTCCATCAGCGATCCGGCAAAGGGCACACTCGCCGTTGAGGCATTGGCTGCCCCGTTGAGTTGCACCACCACAGATCCGCGAACTGGGCGGGCATTGAGATGGTCTATCACCGCCGCCATCGTATTGCCCCAGGTCACTGCGATAACCGTATGCGGCTCCATGAGATGTGAAATCATTTTTCCGGTTTCTCGCGCCACCGCAGTCAACCGCCGCGCATAGGAGGCCTGCACCGGAACGGGAACAATATGAGCACGCACGCCAAAATTCTGCGCGAGCCAGCGGGGCAAAACCCCTAGCTGGTCGTGAGGCTGCTGGACCACAATATGTACCATGCCTTCGCTACGCGCCTGGGCAATCAACCGAGACACTGTTGAGCGCGATACCCGTAGCCGCCGAGCAATAGTCTCCATCGTTTCCCCGTGGACGAAGTGCATGACCGCCGCTTCGTAAGCCGCTGCCGACCTATCCTCGCCCATACGTGCCTCCCGTTCGCGTAGATAGCGGGTGCGTTCCGGTTCTGGGCAGGATATTGCCCAAAATCCTCATGCTCCCCGCTCGTCATCCGCCTACCGCCACCCAACAGCGATAGTTATCTTTGAACCTAGTCTCAGTGTATCGGGCTAAATCCCAAAAATGCCCTCACTCTGCCACACCGCGCCACTTTTATACGACTCTGAACAGCGGAAATACTATGGCGAGCTGTTGTTTGTGCGGTCTGCCCATCGCGACACTCCGCGGGCGTTGACAGCGTCTTTTCGCTAGACTTGCACCATGTCAACGCCCCTTTCTGACGACGGATTATTTGACCTTCCCGACTCCGCACGAGAGCCGAACGCCAAGGTTCTCCTCGTCACCGGCGCTTCCGGATGCGGGAAAACGCGCTTCACCTCGCGCACTGGCCTCCCTGTCGTTTCTCTTGATGATTTCTATTACGACGGTGATCGCCCTAATATGCCGCAGCGTCACGGGATCATTGATTGGGATTCCCCGGAAACCTGGGATCGGCAAGGAGCGGTGAACAAACTCGTTGAACTGTGCACAGTGGGCGAAGCCGTGCTGCCGGTTTACGATATTCCCTCTAACTCTCGCGTCGGCGAACGGGTCGTTTCAATGGATGGGCGCCGGATTCTCCTAGCAGAAGGTATTTTCGCCGCAGAAATTATTGACGATCTGCGTGCCGAAGGTATCCTTGCCGACGCGCTGTGTATTCGCCGCCCGCGCTTACAGACCTTCTGGTTTCGCCTGATGCGCGATCTGGATGAGGCACGCAAACCGTTCTTTAATTTGGTCCGACGGGGTATCTCGCACTATCTGAACGAACCCAAGATGTATGCCGAACTTGAATCCAAAGGGGCGCGCTCGGTTTCCTATACAGAGGCGCACGAGACGCTCACTCAAATGCTGGCAGCTCTGCGGTGGAAGTCCTCCGCTCAGCCCACACCAGGCAAAGACTGAGCAGATCTTCCATCTGTTCTATAACATAGCGATTCGATATATTTGCGCGACCCACACAGATTTACGACGTCACAAGGAACGCGATAACAATAAGGATCACAGCGCACGTTAGGGCACATCCCAGCGCTATGCTTCGCTGCCGAGTAGTAAATCCCCGAGAGCTAAATAGCCCCATGCGCCCGCTGACGATCATATACGCCATAAATATCGACAACAGCAGCCAACTAAAAACGAGATACCAGTTGGCGGAAATCGTGTCGAAGAATCCAGCTCCTTGGCTGACCCCGATGAGCCCTTCAATGATCGCGTAAAGAAGGGTAAAAACAAGGGTTAATCCCACGACACGACCGATCTTTTTAGGCGTGTTCACCCGCTCGTAGTTCTGAGTCATTTCCTCCTCCTTCTGCGATTATCTACAGACTGAATGGGTGGAGATAAAGTAGCTAGCAGCGCTATATCCACAGATCCCAGCTCGCGTTATCGCTATTCTCCATTTTCACACACGTAATACGTATGTGACGGCTATCATATTCCACGGCGATCCATCGCGTAAAGGTTATATAGAAAATAGCCTCACATTCCGAAGAATATGAGGCTATCTCACGTCAGAAATACTGACGTACTACAACGGGATCGCTACCTCCCAGGCGCACTATGCACGCGGCTTGACGAAGGGGAAGAGAATCGTCTCGCGAATCCCCAGACCCGTCAGAGCCATAAGCATTCGATCAATCCCCATACCCATGCCACCTGAGGGCGGGAAGCCTTGCTCCATCGCCTCTAAGAATTCCTCATCAAGCTGCATAGCTTCAGGATCGCCTGCTGCCGCTTCAAGGGACTGCTGAGTCAAACGTTCACGCTGAATAACCGGATCAGCCAACTCGGTGTACGCCGTCGCCGTTTCAATACCGCGCACATACAGATCCCACTTCTCCGTCAGCCCTGGCTTGCTGCGATGGTTACGGGTCAGCGGAGAGGTATCCTCTGGGAAGTCGCGAACAAAGGTGGGCGCCCACAACTTCGAACCAACCAGCTCTTCCCAAATATCCTCAGCAACCTTGCCCGCTACGGCATATTCCTTCACAGCAATATCATGCGCATTCGCAATCTGTACCAGCCGCTCACGTGGGGTAGAAACCGTCACTTCCTCCCCCACTGCCTCCGATAAAGAGGTGTACAAATCGAGCTGCGCCCACTGACCACCCACATCATACTCAGTACCATCAGCGAGCGTGACCGTCGTAGAACCGAAAATATCCCGAGCAGCATTCTGAATAAGATCCTGGGTCAGCTCGGCCATCGTATCGTAGGTGGCATAGGCCTGATACGCCTCCATCGCAGTGAACTCCGGGGAGTGCGAGGAATCCGCGCCCTCATTGCGGAAGATCTTACCGATCTCATACACCCGCTCTAAACCGCCAACCACAGCCCGCTTCAGATGTAGTTCCGTGGCGATGCGCAGGTACAAATCTTGATCGTAGGCATTGATATGTGTTTCAAAGGGACGCGCCGCCGCGCCGCCATGTAAGGTCTGCAGAATCGGCGTCTCAACCTCTAAATACCCGCGCGCATCAAAGGTATGCCGGATCGACTTCATCATCTCGCTGCGTACCCGCACGATCTCGCGAGCACGAGAGCGCGTGATGAGATCGAGATGGCGCAACCGCACCCGCGTCTCCTCATTGAGTGCCATTTGTGTGCCATCTTCTGCGGTGTACGTCTTAGGCAGGGGACGAATTGCCTTTGCCGCCAGCTCCCACGAGGTCGCAAACAGGGATAGCTCCCCCCGCTTCGAAGCTCCAACATATCCCGTCACGTAGAGATGATCGCCTAAATCAATATCGACTTTAAGATTATCCAGGGATTCTTGACCGACGTTTGCCAGCGAGAAAATCACCTGCATCCGCTCACCCGAACCAGACTGAATCGAAACGAAAGCAATCTTCCCCGAGGGACGGAACAGCATCACTCGCCCAGCTACAGAGAACTGAGTATCCGTCAGTTCCTCCCCTGGGCGAACAACCACTCGCGGATCATCCCCCGTCTGGCTATCTTCTGCCACCACATGATACTGGGCCCGAATTTCCTCAATCGTCGCCGTAATATCCAACTGCGGCGGATACGGATCACGGCCACTTGCTAAAAGACGGGCGCGCTTTTCCTTACGGACGGCAAGCTGGTCGGACGTGTCGTCATATTCAGTGTGTGCCATGGTTAAATCTGGTCCTTAATGTAGGTGGGAATAATATCCGCGATACTGTTCAATACGTAATTGGGTTGGTCTTTACGCTTCCGCTCCCGCGCTTTATCGCGCATTTCCTCGCTGGTAACAACCAGCGCACTCGGGATACCAAAACGTTTTGCCATCCGAATATCTGCACCGAGGGAATCCGTGACCAACAGCGAATGTTCGGGTTTAGCTGGCAGATCTTCAAAGATCAGATCTAGTAGATCGGTTGCCGGCGATCCAAGATTCTTCGTCACTCGCGAGCGCGTGGCAATTTCAATAGCCGTCACCAAAGGCAGCACGCCGGGAGCTGACGTCCCATCAGCATTTCGGCACAGTCGGCGCAATGAAGACGTCACCACGTCTGCCCCATTTTCCGTCACCGCAATGAACGCATCATTGAGTTTCGCATACGAAAACTCGCGATCCATAGCCACAAACACCACATTGGCCTGACGTGGATCTGCCGTGATAGCAATACCAGCTTCCTGCATCTCGTGCTGTAAGGCTTCATCCCCAATGAGGTAGACCTGAGCCCCGGGATAGGAGCGGGCAAAATACGCAGAGGCTAATTTTCCTGGCGTGACGATCTGGCTCGGCTCAATCTCAATACCTTCACGCGCCATCGCCGCAATAAATTTCTGCGAGGATACCGAGGACGTCACCGATAAGAAACGCACCGGGCGGCGTAGCATGTGCAATGCCTCAATCACTGTTTTGATATGAGACATCTGCTGGCTTTGCGCAAATAGCGATGCGTCGATATTGAGCAAATATGCCCCAAAGACTCGCTGTGGCGCACCTTCGACCATCACGTCGAGATCCGCAATCTTCTGTGAAATTTCCTCGGCAAGGGCGCTATCTCCAGCCGGACCAGAGACTTGTTCCGTCTCCTCCACGCCGGCGGGGTTGACGTGCGAAAAAGCGGTATCTCGCCGATCTTTTCGATCTTTCATATCCCCCAACAGGACTTTCGGGTGGACCTTGAGAACGCGCGGCAACTGAAAACGAGGCATGTCACTCCTGTTCAGAATCAACGGGCAAAGCGGATGAATGTAAGTTGTACGGGTTATTCGCTGGCACTCGACCTGGATCGCTCCCGCAATCACAGATCTGATTGTGCTCATCAACAAAGACGACGCGGGGGCGGAAGTGGCGCGCCTGCTCGTCATCCATTATCCCGTAGCACATGATAATGACGAGATCGCCTGGGGATACTAGCCGAGCAGCAGCTCCGTTAATCATTATCTGCCCACTGCCCGCTGCGCCTGCGATAGTGTAGGTGGTCAACCGATTACCGTTGGTCACATTTACAACATCCACCTGCTCACCAGGCAGAATATCTGCAGCACTGAGAAGCTGTTCGTCTACTGTGATCGAGCCGACGTAGTTGACGTCAGCGCCAGTGACAGTTGCTCGATGAATTTTACCCGTCACCATGGTTCGCATGCGGCTCACAGATCAACCTCCATATTGTCGATCAAACGTGTTTCGCCAACCCAAGCCGCCGCAACCAGCAGCGTCGGTTCGGTGGATTCCGGATCGCGCTGAGCAAAGGTTTGCGGATCAACAGCATGGACGTAATCGACCCGCACCCCTGGCGCGTGTGCCAAATACTTGCGCGCTGCCGTTCGAGCCGCACCGGCCGTGCCCTCACGCTGCCCAGCAACAACACCGGCCCGTAAGGCCGCCGAGATCGCCAACGCCTGTTCGCGTTGCGCCGCAGAAAGATAGGTATTGCGCGAAGAAAGGGCTAAGCCGTCATCATCACGAGCAATCGGCACGGCTCGAATCTCCACCGGCATATTGAGATCGTCAACCATAGTGCGGATCAGCGCTAGTTGCTGAGCGTCTTTTTGCCCGAAAAACGCGACGTCTGGAGCTGTTAGCTGGAATACCTTGTGAACAATCTGGAGCACGCCCGCAAAATGCCCAGGGCGAGTTGCCCCTTCCAATACCGTTGCCATCGGGCCAGGATCAATACGAACGAGTGGCGGATGTGGGTACATCTGCTCGTCCGTGGGCATAAAGACGATATCTACGTTTTCCGCTTCACATACTGCCAGATCTGCTTCCCGAGGGCGTGGGTAGGCAGAAAAATCCTCATGCGGCCCAAATTGCAGGGGGTTGACGTAGATCGAAACTATCAACACCTCGGCAGCCTGGCGGGCCTGACGCATGAGCGAGGCATGACCCTCATGCAGAGCGCCCATCGTCATCACCAAGGCGCGCGTGCCATGATGGCTTGCTAAAGCCTGAGCAAGTTCTCCTCGGGTTGTACAAATCTCCACAACGGTAGTCTATCGTTCCGCCCGCATACGCCAGAAGCCACAAGTCATGGCGTTTAACTCATTCTCCGTCAGCATATCCATAGCATGAGATGTGGGATCCGTATCCTGAGCTGACTTATCCTCAGCCACTCCTTTTCCCACCTTTGGTAGACGTATTGAAGTTCCGTCGGCATTATCGGCGAGTTCCGTCAGCATCATTAGCGAAAAATTCCCGTGTTGTATCTGCGCGATTCCGCTGCCGTAAACCTATGTGCCGTCATTACAAATGGCGTCGTCGAACCCCACATTAGAGCACTCAGTTAGCTGGGCGCATCGGCTGAATCACCGAATGAATCTCCCGCTACTTCCTTTACCTATTCATCATCGGATAGATCGGCTGAATCACAATCCGAGGTGACGGGTGAATCACTCGTCCACCGAGAAAGATCCTGCCCCATCGCGTATGGCCCTGTTCGCAGCGCCGTCTCCAAGGCATCATGCGCAAGAGCATAGGCCAGCGCGGCGGGATCTAGCACATCACATTCCGCAAGCTGACGCACCGCCTGACCGACGCATACCTCAATCTCATCGCACATCCGCCCCAAAGCACGCCCATAGGCCGGACGAGACTGCTCAGGGATAATCACCGCTTCTGCGCCCATCTCGGCAGCCAGCGCAAGACCAATTGGCTGAATTGCAGGAGATGCAGTTACCGCAAAGAAACATCCAGATAATCGGGCGACATCTAGTGAGGTCCCGCTGAAACGCATTGCCGGATGGAGTGCTAACGTCATTACCCCACATTGCGCTGCCGGCTCAAGGACGTTCACCCCGAACAGTGGGCTCGTATGGACCAGGATTTGCCCTGCCCGCCACGCCCCCATCTGCGCTAAACCCGCAACGGTCGGAGCGATTTCCGCGTCATCAATTGCCAAAAGAACAAGATCAGCCTGCGCCACAATATCGAGAATCTCACGAGCCGGCACTCCGGGCAGCATAGCATCTAACCGATCTACCGCCTCAGGGCTCGGAGCATAGGCACCAATAATAGTGTGCCCGACCGCGCGCAGCGCGCTGGCCATCGCTGTTCCCACTCGACCCGCAGCAATAAGCCCAATCCGCATTCGTCCCGTCTGTGCTTTCACACGGGCATCCTATCGTGCAACGATGCGCTCCTCACTCTCGCCGCATTTTACGTGTTCGACCAGCCATATTTTGCTCTTTCACCTGCTTGCATTATGTGATTGACTGAAGAAATGAAGAAATTCATCAACTGCCCCAACGATGTGGTCAGTGAAACACTCGCCGGTATGCGCGTTGCACATCCGCATGATCTCCGTATTGATCTGGATACGCGAGTTATTTATCGGCGCCATCCCAAAACCCGTGGCGTAGCCCTGATTTCTGGCGGCGGTTTTGGCCACGAACCACTTCATGGCGGTTTTGTCGGCCGCGGAATGCTCGATGCTGCCTGCTGCGGAGAAGTCTTTACCTCCCCCGTCCCCCAGAACATACTTCACGCAGTTGAACAGGTACATACCGCAGACGGCCTTATCTTCCTGGTGAAGAACTACACCGGCGATGTGATGAATTTCGAGATGGCTGCAGAATGCGCTGCCGATATGGGGATCGCCGTGGAAACCGTCATTATCGCCGATGACGTCGCCGTCCAAGATTCGCTCTACACCGCTGGGCGACGCGGCATAGGCGGCAGTGTATTCGTGGAAAAAATTGCCGGTGCGGCAGCCGAGCGTGGGGATACGCTAGCGGAAGTTGCCGCGCTAGCTCGATACACCGCCGATCACACCCGCAGTTTCGGGCTGGCATTGAACGCATGTACCGTCCCCACTACTGCCGCCACCTCTTTTGATCTGGGCCCAGAAGAAATAGAACTCGGCATTGGTATTCACGGCGAACCCGGGCGGTGCCGCGCTGCCTTCACTAGCGCCCGAGAACTCGCCCCGCAGATCGTCGAGCCGATTATCTCGGATGCTGATTTTTCTGGCGGGCCGGTTATTGCCTTATTAAGCGGGATGGGGGCTACCCCAATCTCTGAACTGTACTTGATGTACGGTGAAATCCATCGAGTTCTCACTGATGAATACGGTATCGACGTGGCGCGTCACCTCGTCGGTAACTATGTGACTAGTCTGGATATGGAAGGATGTGCGTTGTCGTTACTGCGCGCACATAACGACATCATCGACTTATGGGACGCCCCTGTGGCAACGACGGCACTGCGCTGGGAGGCATAAATGACTCACACCCAAAGGTTTATCGCCTGGATGGAACGATTCGCCGATTTAGTGGACGAACATGCTGGAGAGCTAACCGAGCTTGACCGGCTAATCGGCGACGGCGATCATGGGGTGAACATGGTTCGCGGGATGACTGCCGTGCGGGCGCTATCTACCGAGGAATTCGCCGACCCCACCGAGTACCTGAAGAAAGTCGGCCTGACGTTAGTAGCCCACGTAGGCGGTGCCGCCGGACCACTATACGGAACATTCTTTATGAAAATGGCCGCAGCACTCCCCCATAAAGATCTCGACGCCCCTGGCTTTATTGCCGCCCTAGAAAACGCCGTGATGGGTGTGCAAACCCGCGGAAAAGCAAACCGTGGAGATAAAACCATGCTTGACGCACTACTGCCCGCCGCAGAAGCCGCCCATGCTCATCCCGAATCCCTGTCGGCTGCTATTAGCGCCGCGCACACTGCCGCATGTCGAGGTGCGCAAGCCACAATCCAGATGATCGCCCACAAAGGACGCGCCTCCTACCTTGGCTCGCGCTCATGCGGAGTACAAGATCCCGGTTCGGCTTCCAGCGTCCTACTATTGCACGCCGCGGAGGTACTTGGTGAGTAACGTCGGCGTTGTTGTCGTATCTCATTCAGCCCCGCTAGCCCAAGCCGCTAAAGATCTCGCACTGGAAATGAGCCCGAATGCGCATATCACCCTAGCTGGCGGAGTCGATAGCGCATTCGGCACAAATGCACAGCGTATTGCCGAAGCGATTGAAGAAGCCGATACTGGAGCAGGTGTCGTCGTCCTGCTCGATTTAGGTTCGGCCGTTATGTCCACCGAGATGGCTCTGGAATTTATTGATCCCGCCCTCGCCGAACGGACCCTTATCGTGCCAGCGCCTCTCGTTGAAGGGCTCATGGTTGGTGCCGTCAGTGCCGCGATGGGATCTTCTCGCGAGGAGGTTGCCCGCGAAGCCATGCGGGCACTAGAGGTCAAACGAGCTGAACTCCCCGCCCCAGAAGATATTGATACCGGCACCCCTTTCACGACGGAACTGCGCGAAATCTTCGACCCACTCGTCACTGCCTCAACCTCGCCCACCACTTTGGCACATCCCTCGTTACCCGAATATCAGGACGTGGGCGATACCGAATGGATTTCCCGACGTTTTACCGTCACCGATCCAGCCGGACTTCACGCACGCCCAGCCGCCGCCTTAGCTGCCGGCGTCAGTGCCTTAAAAGCAAAGGTTCGGATAAGCCACGAAGCAGCCTCCCGCGGTCCATCCGATGCCCGATCTATCACCGCAATCATCGCACTCGGCGTGCAAAAAGGCGACGAGATTCTCGTTCAAGCGAGCGGGCCGCAAGCTCGGGACGCACTTGACATTGTTGAACAGCTAGCACGTCGGGGATGGGCAACCGACGGAGAAAATCCACTGCCAACCTCACCGCTGCCCGCACACCAGCGCACCCCTGGTTCCGGGCTGGAAATCGTCGTCGGCCCAGCATTAGTGTGGCGCCCGCAGCGCAGCACTGATCCGAACGCCGCAGAAGTAAGTTTCACCCAAGCGAGCGCTATCGTGCGCCACTACCTGGAATCACTTGGGCATGATCCAATCTTGGCCCTGCAAATTGGCCTGCTCGAAGATATTACTTTTACCCGACGTATCGAAGAGCAAATCCATATTGGTATCCCCACAGAGATCGCTATTCGGCGCGGAACAGCGCAAACTGTGGCGCTCTACCGCGATCTGCCCACCGATTATCTGCGGGAACGAGCCGATGACGTTCGCGCACTCGGGGAGCTGCTCATCAACGCGGTTCGCGGTATTCCGCTTGGTGGGCTATCTGAAGCTATCGCGCAGTGCACGACTCCGCCTGTCGTGGTCCTTGACGTATTAACGCCCGCCCTCGCCTCCGAGATTGAAGCCGGGCGCGTTGCCGGTATTCTCACAGCTTTAGGCAGCCCTACTGGCCACGGCGCGCTGATCGCCGCCGCCCGCGGAATCCCGATTCTCACCGGAAACGCTCAAGCTCGGCACGTGCGTTCGGGGCAAGAGATTGCTCTCGAACCTACCTCTGGTTCGGTCACCATAGATCCTTCGCGCGCTGAACTTCACGAGTTACTAAAAGCCTATAAAGCCCAGCAAGCTCTGCATGATGAAGCCCGGCAACACGCACATGAACCTGTTATCTATCAAGGAGATCGGGTTATCGTCGCAGCAAATATTGGCATTGAATCGGACGCCCACGTCGCCCACGACAATGGAGCAGACGGATGCGGATTAGTGCGCACCGAAATACTTTTTGCACACCTAACATCGCTACCCAGTATTGCCGAGCAATGCGCCGCTTTCGAGAGTATCGCTTCACAGGTGGGATCTTCACAGCCAATTAATATCCGGATCTGGGATGTCGGCGCCGATAAACCTTTGCCGTATTTTGCGCAAGATCCCGAGGATAATCCTTTCCTCGGCGAACGCGGTATTCGTCTGTTACGCCGTTATCCGCAGGCACTACGCGAGCAATTTCGGGCGATTATCCGCGCCCGACGCCATGCTCCCGTCAATGTCATCATCCCGATGGTTACCACAGTTAGTGAGCTAGCGTGGGCACGCGAGTTATTTACTCAGGCCTTGGCTGACGAGGGGGTCAATCCGGCGGATTCCCACCTTATTCCCGAGTTCGGTATGATGATAGAAACTCCCGCTGTTGCCTTACAGATCGCGCAATATGCACCTGCCGTTGATTTCATGTCAATTGGAACGAATGATCTGATCCAATATATTGCGGCCGCTGACCGAGCAAATAGCGCAGTCGCCGAGATAGCCCACGATTGTGTGGATCTGGTATTAGATCTCATCCATCAGATAACGACGCGCGTTTCTTGCCCGGTGGGAGTATGCGGAGATTTAGCGTCAAATGCTCAATACATTCCTCAACTTCTCGCATCTGGGGTGCGTGTGTTATCCGTCCGTCCTGGGCTGGTTCCACATATTAAAAACGCTGTGCGCCACGCAGGCGAACATCTCGTATCATCACCACCAAAACCGGAGGATTAAATGGATACTCCCTCGTCTGACTTTCTCCCGGAAGATCCGAACGCAATGATCCTATGCTCGTCTGCAGATGGCGCGATATTGCAATCATTCCCGCGTGGTGCGCTTATTACACGTTGGCAACCAGCCGGTCACCCGCATCCACTGCTGTGGTGTTATCGCCCTGACGATCCTGCGGGGGCTTCCCCAGGCGAAGATGATTCTGCGCACCCAAGCGGGCGGGTTTCTGATTCACCCACCAGCTCACCCGCCATCTGCGCCCTGAATCCCGCGGTTGCTCCCGCACCCCCACCGGCGAATGACGCTTGTTATCCTGAACGCGGCGGGATACCAATTTGTTTTCCGTGGATTGGCGCCGGACGCGGTAACCATTACAGCCCTCATCACGGGCTGGTCCGTAATGCCCCGTGGCGGCTGGGCACTGAGCCGGATTCTGAGGGCATGCACATCGGTTACCGTATTACTGCCGATGACGTGGTAGGTAGCGAGGAAAGTGGGCAATGGTCAGCTCAGCTCCACGCCCAATGCACCTCCGATACCCTGTCTCTGGCTTTCACCGTCCATAATATTGGCTCGCAACCCATGAGCTACGAGGCCACCCTGCATACGTACCTGGCAGTCAGCGATGTTCGGCATATTACCTTGCATGGATGCGATAACACAGATTATCTGGACGCGACGACGACACCATATACCCCGCGCACTCACCACGGACCGCTACACATCACTGACCATACCGATTCTGTCTTTCATTCATCCGACCCTATCGACCTTATCGACCCGCAGTGGGAACGCCGCCTGCATATCACGAAAGAAGGCTCCGCAGATACGATCGTATGGAATCCGGGGCCAGAGCTCGGGGCACAGACGCGCGGAGTTGGGCCGCAACAATGGCGTCATTTCATCTGTGTGGAAGCGGCGAATTTCCGCGAGAATGCCATCTGGCTTGCTCCCGATGAGAGCCACACTCTCCGTCAGCATATTCAGCTTATTTCTCTTGCTGAGTCCTGACGATTATCTCCGAGCATACGAGCGGGCGTTAAGAGCATAGCTGTCTGCTTCTTTTTCATGGTAAAGACGAGGAAAGCTACCACTATACTGCGGATATTCCAGAAGAATCTGGCGTACCCGAACGATTAGCGTCTGGCAATTTGACGAACAATTTAATCCGGGTCGGGAACTCTGGCACATTTTACGGCACATGACTAGCACTCTGTAATGCGCCGTGATTCGTTTGATTGCTGGAAAAGATGGATCTGAGCTTTGATTACCCACTCTGGGTAGATTCTGAGTTTGCCCCGATCTCGGCTTACTTCTTCATATATCAGTACCTCGGCGATAAACCCTCCGATGAAAAAGAGGAAGCACAATTCGTGGAGATTGCCCGCTGCAGAAAAGTTCAATAGCTGACGTAGGCAATGGATAAAATACCGGAGCAATCAGGACGTCTCATTGCGTGAAAGCCAAAGACGGCTGGCGGCACTCATAGCAGATATTGAGGTATCGGGGTTGCCCAGAATTCCTTGCTGGAGGGTTTCTGGGAATGTATAGATGATCCGGTCTTTTCGCAAAGCCATTACCGAATATCGCTATTTGATAGCATTAAACAACGCCGGAGGGAGCAGAACAATGGGGTTATTTGATATGTTTCGGCATGAGGCTAAAGCCGTGCCTGAATCCCCTAAATATGAGGTAACGACGCTCAACGAAACGCAGCAAAGCACCGTTATACATTCCTTGAAAACTGCTACTGAGGATTTCGGGATCACCTCGCTTGCTGAACTAGATGAGTATTTCTATCAGGTGCGAGACCAATGGCTGGCTAGCCCAGAATCACAGCGGGGTGACCCATTTGCCTTGATTATGACGATTGGGATCAGAGCGGGCTATACCCTTAGCCAAAACGCGAACTTATGCTGGCGTTGGTATAAGGATGCTCACGGCGAGGAGATCGCGCTCTATCACCCACAACATCCGGGCGGCCTGCGTGAGGTCATCTTATTTCCAATCAATGCGATGAAAAAGCGCTGGTATGGGCAAACTGAAGGCTGCCCATCTGAATGGGTGAATCATTCGATGAACGCACTGTATGCCCGAGTTTGGGATGATCCGCAAGGTAAAAAGGACGATGAGGAGATTCTGGCAGTTTTAGCGCAACGAGTTGATGTGACCAAGCCCAGGGATCAGATTCATTTCCTGTATTTTACTCATCAAGACTCGGCAACTAAGGCTTTAGAAGTTGCTGGCAAATCGGGTTGGTTGCCCTATGGTCAGCAGCCGCACCACATCGGGGCAGATCAAGAAGGTTTCAATTGGCACGTTGCAGTGCATCGTGAAGATACAGCGGTAAATTCGGAGACGGTGGCGCAAAATAGAATGTTTTTCAGCAAACTCGCGTGCGATTACCACGGTATCTACGACGGCTGGGAGGCGTGCGCCACTGATTAGCGTCGATATAGAAATCTTTTATCGCGCATAATGCCTCCAACTGCGGCGCTTTGGATCATGCCATTGGGCAGCAGTAGCTGCACGTAACCCGTCGGCACATCAGGTTACGTAAATTTTTAAGCCCGCAATCTGCTGTGGGTTATACCTTGGTTTTGAGTGACGATCCTAAGTTCAAGCAGATATTATTTTTTTTGGGGAGGAGGGTGGCAAAACCCAGAACCTCAAATTACTAGTGAGGCACGCCTTTACGGAGATCTTCATGCTGTGGTCTAGGAAAAAGAAGAATGACGGCGCACAAAAGCCTGGCAAATCGAGTGATTCTCAATATATCGCGACTAATGCTCACTCCTTAGGTAGTGAAGAAGCCACCTTGCACTTTGATAACCTCAACTTCAAGCTGGCCGTCATTGAAGTATTGATGTATGACCTAGGGCTACTCCAGCCGAGCTTTAATATCTTTGACTTTGCCAATGCCCACCCCGACGAAGGGATAGATACGGAGAGCACGCAGATCATTCAACCTGCCCTTGAGTTCTTCAAATCCCTCACAATCCCCGCTTCATTAGCGCCGTATGTGGAAACGATCTATATGGATGGCGGTAATGAGACGTACATGAACATCGTTCCGCAATGGGACGGCGAGGATGACTCTTTTGATCTCAACGCCGTCACTTTAGAAGAGCTGAAACAGTTTCCACATCTGACTCAAGCAACCATTATGAGCAGCAACTACCAGAGTGTGAAAGCAGTTTTCACTGCTGCGGGTATTGAGGTAGAGCAACTCTAATGGCATATTTAGGCTGTTTTATGTATCGCCAGCTATGCCATTTTGTAGCTCATATCAATCACGCAGCACCTTATCGGGAAACCGCTTGATTTTGCCCCAGCCCTACACGGCTGATCCATTCCTTGATTGTTTCGCTGACTCCGCGTTCGCGAGCTGCCGCCGTCAAACGATTCTCTACCCAGATCATCTCTTGCACCTGCTGGACCGGGAAATTCTTGGCCCGACACTCAACCACTCCAGGGACGAGATCGCATGACAAAGACGCCAAACCTAGCTTCGCTTGAATTGGCCCTTGGGAAATCCGCAGAGATTGCGTGTGATCTTGCCAGAGAACCGAGATGGTTTTCGTGAATCGTCCCCGACGGAAGATAGCAACATTGGGTGTCAGGCAAATACCGTTATGCTGCCAGATCCACGGATCCACCCACCGAGCACTCGGCGGCGCACCCAAGAAATACTTTCCGGTGCGTTTACCGTTCAATGCTTCGTTCATTAACGCCTGATCGTTATCCATTCCAGTGCTAGGCAACAGCGTCCACAACACTCGCAAGGCCTCAGCGCGCGAACCAACAGCCAGGATCGTTGATGTATTGAGCTTAATATCTGCGTCATCTGTTCCGGCAACCGTGACCGTTATCGTCCACCAGTCAAACTTGCGCCACAGCCAACGCTGCCGAAGCTGAACCGCATGAATTCGCTGAGGCGGCAGAGAGACGGTGCGCAAGGTGAACATACCGGATCGAATCCGTATCCCGTTTTCTGATAGATATATCTTCTGCCCGTAATCATAGGAAATCATGCGCACTATCGCATAGAACACCGGAATAATCACGGTGAAGATAATAAAAATAACCGCCGGTTCTTTTGACAAAAACCAGGTTAATACAACGGAAAATATCGCCAGTGCGACAGCGACAATCCGGTGAACCTGGAGGATATGCGATACCACTAAACGCCAGGTAACTGCCTCGTAGATGAGAATATCGTTTTCAATATCGTCAGGATCGAAAATCGGGATCGCTCCTACAGGCCCGGTTGCGTAACCACCGCTACCACCTGCTGATCCCGTCATATCAACCGGAGCACCTGGCACAGGCTGTGGTGCCATATATGCAGGCTGCGCATGTGGGGCATACTCATGCGGCTGGGCCTCACTACTAGCCCTTATCCCTTCACCAGCCTGTTGGGCTACGTCATATTCATTGACGTTGTACGGGCGTCCAGCGCGAACATTAGTTAGACCGCGGAGGATTTCGCGGCGCAGCTGGGCGCAGTCAGACATCCGCAATAGCCCAATTTCAGTAGCGTCCTGCCGCCCACCAGATTCAATGCGCACGGATCCAAAACCAAAAATTCGACCAAAGATCTTTTGCTGGATCTCCACGCTTTGCACCCGATCCCAGCGCATGTGACCGTGATATTTAATGAAAATACCGCGTTTGACATGGATACCAGATGTGTGGATAGCGTATGCCATCTTTTTCCAGGAGATAATCCCGTAAAGGGAAACCAGCAGTGAGATCCCCAGCAAGATAGCCAGGAAAATAGCAATATGGACGAAGCTGATCTCATGAATGATCTCACTCAAGGAAAGACCATCATCGCGCAAGGCATCCACCATTATGTTGTATGCCACCACTACCAGCGCAACCCATAAGGTCCCGATCCGAGAAAATGGAGTCACCTTATGCAGTGAATGCCACTGCATATCGGGGTATATCGGAGAAGCGTTCTGCGTCATGCTCACAGACCTTCCATGTGCGCCTGACCCAGGTGGGTCAGCTTCACCCGTAGCCGTTCTGCCTCAGCTACCGTGACACCGTAAATTTTTGCTTCGGTAGTCGTCGCCGCCGTTAACAAATGCACGTTAGCCAATCCAAATATTTTCAATAACGGGCCAGTATGCACATCGACTTTTTGCATTCGCCCGTATGGCACCACCGATACCCGATGGAACATTACCCCAGAACGAATCAACAATTCTGCGTCTAATTCGGCATAGCCAAAAATATGCGCCCGTCGCACGTCGATATAGGTATCCCATACCCCAGCCACCACAAGGATGAGCACGCCCACCCATAACAGCCATCCCAGGGTCATATTCGGAGCCATTAACCCCGCGCTAATCGCAGCAATAATGCTTAGGACGCCATAGCTCAATAAACCACGAACTAAACACACGGTGGCATAACTGCGAGGAAGCGAGGTAAAAGAAACGTTTTGTGCTAACGGAGTTCTCATAGCTCAAGTCTAAAATAGTTACTGGTTAGGTCATAGGGCTTTTACCCCCCCCCTAGTTGGATTCGACACAGCTTGGCCCCTAGGGGTGTTGCACTACTTCTGGTTTTACGCACTGTTATGGGCAAATGGCGGAGTCTAAGGCTAATAGCAAATAGATAATATTGCTCCCTAAACCCTTCTCGCACGCTCTGTTACGCTTGCCAACACAGGATTTTCTCTGCGCAGCTACCTAGGGGCAGCTATCGTATCAGTAGCTATAATCCCGACGATATATCAGCCAGATAATATTGGCAGAGGTGAACCGCCACTTGTACGCAGGAATACACAGCAAATTCGCTCTATCCTGTGACGAGAACTCTCAGCGCCCAAAACGGGATAGGCCATGTGCCGCTGAAGCTATCACGCCATGCACCCCGGCGCAGAGGCCACCCCATCTATGAGGAAGGGGACTAGCTCACCTCCCCCGGCGAAGATAGCCCGGCAGAATCGTCAGATATACACCAACGCTCAGCCACTACCCCAGCTACCGCCATCACAAATGCCCCGATACCAGCAATCACAGCATGCCGCGCATTTACTCGAAGAAAGGACGTCGGCCCAGATAAGAAGTATCCGACGGCAACCCCCAGCGAACCGCCAGCGAGAATACTTCCCACTCGGGATACCGCCTGCGTCAAAATCCAAATACGGGCTGCATGGAGCGGATTAATGTTCCGTTTCCCGGCAACATAGCCACGAACCAACCACGCCTGCCACAAGGTCACAACAGCGATACACAACGGTATGCCAACTGCATAGACGGGAATGGCATACACCGTGTTCCCTCGGCTAACAAACAGATGGACGAGCACCGCCACGCTCACCGCACTCACTACTCCCACAGCAATGAGCATGAGGATAGAGGTAGGCGCGAGCTGCTTACGCATCTGAATCCATCCAGCGCGCAAGCGGCTGATCGCTCACTGCCTCCAACAAATCCGCCACCCGCACTCCATCCAGATGTGCGTCAGGGTCAACATCCAGCCACGGCTGCAGTACAAAACGCCGCTGGCTAGCTCGCGGATGGGGCAAAGTGAGCTCCGCTGTGGAAATCCGCAGCTCTCCCATCGAGATCATATCCAGATCAAGAGTTCTCGGCTGCCACTTTCCCGTGCGAACACGACCATGCTCCGCCTCTATCTCCAATAGCGCATGCAGCACTTCCGCTGGAGATAGTTCAGTACGCAACAGCACAATCGCATTGAGATAATCCGGCTGCGGATCCTGCCCTGGCGCCAATACCGGCGCACTGCGATAGATTGGCGAATAGGCTAAGACATCGCCAATCTCCCCTAGCTCGGTCACCGCAGTATCTAATTCCCAGGCGCTCTGCCCCAGATTAGAGCCTAAAGAAATCACTGCGATTCGCCCGCCACGTTCCCACATGGGATTCGTTCGAGAAATCGTCACAAAAACATCGGAGAATTCATGCGGGATAGGAGCCTGCGGCTTGTGAACACTCACGCGCACACTGCGAACCGGAAATTCAAATACGCGCGCCGCAATGCGCTCGGCAATCGTCTCAATAAGATCGCAATGTTCCCCGCTAATGACCTCCACACATGCCTGCGCAATATCCGCATACGATATGGTGTCAGCCAGGTCATCCGTATGACCCGCCCGTCGGGTATCTACGCGCATCTCTAAATCAACAACGAATTCTTGCTCGTGCTGATGTTCCTCCGGAAAAACCCCGTGGCGCCCCGTAGCCCGCAACCCCCGCAAGGTTATGACGTCTTGTGCCCCGAAATCGAAAGACGACAAATTCATTGGCTTTCCTTCCAGCTTTGCAGAGCTGTCACCGTCGCCGCCACGTTATGCACTCGCACTGCCCATACCCCACGCTGAGCACAGACAATCGACAACACCGCAGTTGCCACATCGCGTTCGTCACCGACGGTTACATCGGCAAGGAAACGTTTGCGCGACTGCCCAATAAGCACGCGATGCCCCTGACCGACGAAATCTGCCACTTTGCGCATAACCTCCCAGGTCTGTGCGCTGTCTTTGGCAAAACCCAAGCCTGGATCGAGGATAATTCGTTCGGGGGCAATTCCTGATTCCACCGCATAATCGCGCTGACGTGCCAGCTCGCTGCGAACCTCAGCAACAACGTCACCATAATGAGCATATTGCGCCATCGTGCGAGAGTCAGAGCGGGTGTGCTGCAAGATGTAATCACATTCGCTATCTGCCACCACATCAAACATGCGCTCATCTCCCAGCCCGCCGGTAACGTCATTAATGATCGCCGCTCCGGCCTGGATCGCCGCATACGCCGTCTGGGAATGATACGTATCTACAGAAACCTGGCAGTGCCCCGCCAATGCCTGCACAACTGGACCAATGCGCCGCCACTCTTCCACCGGATCAACCGGCTGCGCCCCAGGGCGGGTAGATTCACCGCCAATATCAATCACATGCGCACCTGCGGCCAGTAGCTCTTGGGCATGAGCGATAGCTGCGTCAACGCTGGCGAATTTCCCGCCGTCAGAAAATGAATCCGGCGTGACGTTCACAATGCCCATAATCTTCATCGCGGGCCTCCTGCTGGCATAATGAGCTGCATTGCTTGTGCTCGCGCAGCCGGATCATTCAAAACTCCACGTACTGCTGAGGTCAATGTGCTCGCTCCTGGTTTGCGCACACCACGCATTGACATGCATAAATGCTCCGCACATACCACCACTATCACGCCCGCCGCGTCGAGTTCCTCAGATAAGGCATCGGCAATCTGCCCCGTCAGCCGCTCTTGCACCTGTGGACGACGCGCATATCCCTCAACCAACCGCGCCAACTTCGACAGACCCACCACACGCCCATCCGCCCCAGGAATATAGCCCACATGGGCATATCCGTGGAATGGCAACAGATGGTGTTCACACATGGAATACAGCGCAATATCTCGCACGAGTACCAACTCTTGATGCCCGACGTCGAACGTGCGGCGCATGTGCTGGCGGGGATCATCCTGCAATCCCGCAAAGATCTCCGCATAGGAACGGGCGATCCGCTCCGGCGTTTCTCGCAAGCCCTCACGCTGCGGATCTTCACCAATAGCGCGCAACAAATCGCGAATAGCTTGGGCAACGCCCGCCGCATCGTAGGTCATTGTTGTTCCTGCGGGAAAGGCACCGGCGGATCAGTGGAAACTGGGCGGTTGGGCGAACTCAACCACAGTTCCCTTGAAGGAGCTTTCACAATATCGGAAAAGATCTCGCGCAACCGATCTTCCAACACGGTTTCGTGTTCCAGTAGTTCGGAGGTCAATCGGTCAAGTACATGGCGGTTATCCATCATGATTTGCCAGGCCTCTTGTGCGGCGACATCCATTAATTGACGGACTTCCTCATCGACGGTGCAGGCCAAAGAATCAGAGTGGTCCCGCGCACCGCCGCCGCCCATTCCACTCATCGGATCGGCCTCATCAGGAGTCAGTCGAACCGGACCAACTCGATCTGACATGCCGTACTCGGTAACCATCTTGCGGGCGATATTCGTTGCCTTTTGAATATCGTTAGCTGCGCCAGTCGATGGATCATGGAATACGATCTCCTCAGCGGTTCGCCCACCCATCGCGTAGACGAGCTGGTCAAGCAACTGATTGCGGGAGGTAGAGTAGCGATCTTCCGTCGGCATAACCATCGTGTATCCCAAAGCGCGACCGCGCGGCAAAATCGTCACCTTAGTTACCGGATCAGTGTGGTTGAGAGCTGCGGCAGCTACGGCATGCCCGGCCTCATGATAGGCCGTCATTTGCTTCTCTTTCGCGTTCATGACGCGGGTGCGCCGCTGTGGGCCAGCAATGAGTCGATCGATCGCCTCATCGACATCAGTTTCCCCAATCGCCGGATGCCCCCGACGAGCTGCCAATAAAGCAGCCTCATTGAGCAGATTCGCCAGATCCGCACCGGAGAATCCCGGGGTACGACGTGCGATACTCGACAGCGATACTTCCTCCGCCAACGGTTTGCCGTCAGCGTGAACCTGCAAAATGCGTTCCCGCCCCGTCAGATCTGGCGCATCCACACCAATCTGACGGTCAAAACGCCCAGGGCGCAACAGTGCCGAATCGAGAACATCTGGACGGTTCGTTGCCGCAATAACGATCACATTTGAGTGTTCATCAAAGCCGTCCATCTCGACGAGCAACTGGTTAAGCGTCTGTTCCCGCTCGTCATTTCCGCCGCCGATACCGATACCGCGATTGCGCCCAACCGCGTCAATCTCATCGACGAAGATAATCGCCGGAGCAACCTTCTTCGCTTTCGCAAACAAATCACGCACCCGCGAGGCACCCACACCGACGAACATCTCAACGAACTCTGAGGCCGAGATATGGAAGAACGGCACACCGGCTTCCCCAGCAACCGCGCGGGCAAGCAAGGTCTTGCCTGTTCCCGGCGGGCCATACAGCAAAACACCCTTGGGAATCTTGGCGCCCATCGCGTAAAACTTCTTCGGGTTCTCGATGAACTCTTTAATTTCTCGCAGCTCTTCAACGGCTTCATCAGCACCCGCAACATCGTCAAACGTGACGTGAGATACCGCCGATTCAAACCCATTGCGCTTAATTTTGCCGAATTGACTCATGGAGTCTTGAATTCGCGGAAGTAACCACAAGAAAGCTGCCACGATCAAAATAATCGGAAGCAGCAGCGACATGACGGACCACACGATGGATTCCTGCGGAACGATCGAGTTATAGCCGTCTTTCGTCTTTGCCTGCGATACTAACTTAGCGACGTAATCCGCCTGAGAATCGAGGTACTGGAACTGGACCTGATCGGTCGGATCTAGTTCGTCACCCTCTAGCGAGGTCGGCCGATAATCCTTTTCCAACCAGATTCGCACAATCTGCGAGCCATCGGTAACTTCAATATGCTCAATGGCTTGCTTTTGCAAAATAGTAAAACCCTCAGAGGTCTTTACGTCGGTAAAACCCTCCGGACGCAAAAACAGGAATACCCCTACTGCCACCGCAACAGCAAGCGCCAGAAGATACCCGATTTTCACGCGCAGCTTTTTCGGTGGCGTCGAATCGGAATCGCCCCCACCGAGTTTTCGCTCTGATTGTGCGTCACGGCGCGTGACACCCCACAGCTCCGAATCCTTTTGATCTGGACGCTGCTGCGTATCCGGCTTCATTCGATCACCTTGATTCTTGCGGTGATTCCGCCGCCCTTTCCGGTTAAATTCCTCCAGGATGCGCCGTTTCTGGTCACTCATTGAGAATTAGCCTCCATATACATGCGGGGCGAGGGTCGCTACGAAAGGCAAATGCCGATAATCTTCCGCATAATCCAGACCGTATCCCACAACAAATTCATTCGGAATATCAAAGCCGACGTAATCAACCTTGACATCGACCTTAGCCGCATCCGGCTTGCGCAACAGGGTTGCAATGCGCACCGACTTTGGCCCCCGACTCTCCAAGTTCTGCTTCAACCAATCCAAGGTCAAGCCGGAATCAATAATATCTTCGACGATCAAGACGTTAAGACCAGCGATCTCGGTATCCAGATCCTTCAAAATCCGCACCACACCTGAGGATTTAGTGGACGCACCGTAAGACGATACTGCCATCCAATCCATGTGCAGCGGAATCGAAATCTCCCGCGATAAATCAGCCATAACCATCGCCGCACCGCGCAGCACACCAACGAGCAACAGCGGCTCGCCCCGGTAGTCATCACTGATCTGTTGTCCCATCTCAACGAGACGGGCTTTGATTTGCTCTTCCTCAAGGACTACTCGGACGAGATCGTCAGCGCAATCTTCATATTTCATGGTTCCTCCGCGGATGGTGTCCAAAATATAGCTGGTTATTCTCCCGCCAGGC
Organism: Trueperella sp. LYQ143; assembly: GCF_046599595.1. Taxonomy (NCBI): domain Bacteria; kingdom Bacillati; phylum Actinomycetota; class Actinomycetes; order Actinomycetales; family Actinomycetaceae; genus Trueperella; species Trueperella sp. LYQ143. The sequence continues at coordinate 89,079 of NZ_JBKIWR010000005.1, forward strand.
ATAGCTACCTGGAAGATCGATGCGGAGCTTGTTGTCATGCCCCATGATGACTTTATCAAGTGCATCCACGTGCCAAAAAATAAGCTCTCTGGCTCGCACCCCGCCGCGCACGGCGGCCTGCCGTAATACCCGAGTGCGCAACGCCCTGTGGTACCCCGCCAAGCGGTGACAATCCACAACGATTCCTTCATCGCTTTCCGTGACGCATTGCTCCCCCGCATGCCAAGCGGCTTCCGTCAACGCGTCATCATCGTCGCGCATCATGCGAGCAGAGCGCGTCAGGGCAGAAATAACGCCTGGCCCAAGAACCTCATCTAATACCGGCATAAGTTGATGACGAATCGCATTACGCCGCAGCGGGGAGCCATCCGCACAGCGCCACGGCCCATCCAACTCATTCGAGGGATCATCTATCCAAGGCATATCCAGCTCGCGGCACACAGTTCGCAAACTCTCCCGCTCAATATCCAAGAACGGACGCACTGCCAACACATCGGGATGCCCGGGTAGCGGGCCAATTCGGCGCATTCCTGCCATTGATCGTGGCCCTGATCCCTGAGATAACCCCAGGAGCACACTCTCTGCCTGATCGTTTGCGGTGTGCCCTAAAAATACTGGTAACGGCTGGGAGTGTTCCAGCATGGCTGCTCCAGCACGCGCGATCTGCGCTAGCCGCCGGTAGCGGGCGTGCCGAGCGTTTCCCTCTGGCCCGTCTGCCCCGCTGATCTCCACTTGTGCTAGCACAGATGAGCCTAATTTCCGGTATAGAAACTGATCCACTGCACGCGCTTCGCGATCTGAACCTGGGCGAATCCCGTGGTCAATCACCACCCCAATGACCTCGCGTTGATCTGCCAGTGCCCACTGTGCCACTGCCGCTAAAGCCATAGAATCCGAGCCACCTGAGACGGCAACGATCACAGCCGGAGCGTGTGCCAGTGCCACATCGTCTAGTGTGGCCCGCATGGCGTGGCGGGCCGCAGTTACCGCAGGATGAGGGAAAGACATCAGCTCATACGCTCTATCCACAAAGCCGGATCTGCTAGCTCGGCAGCCGTCGGCATGTGATCGGCACTGTTCCACAACATATTGAAGGTATCCATGCCAGCTTTTTGGATAACCCCCGCCACAAAACGCTCCCCGGAAATGTACTGCTGCGTTTTATTTTCAAAACCTAAGAGGCGCATCACCCGAGAGAGCATCGGAGTGCGAGCAGAGCGGCGCGCCGACATCGCACGAATAATCCGATCGCGGCTGGGCAATTGCCGATGGGGCACTCGATTCATCACATATTCTGCATGCCCCTCTAAGACCGACATAGCCGTCATGGCCTGCTCAATTATCTGCTCATCATGCGCAGATTCAATGATCTGTTGAGTGTAGTGTGCAATCATTGGCGCCAGCCAGGGCGCAACCGCGAACTGGTAGGCGTGCGTCATTTCATGGACGGCTGCCCAGAGGCACACATCTGATTGATTGAGCTGAAACGCCCGCTGAAACCGCTCAATATTGGGAGCGACGAAGATTAATCGCCCAGCGTCGGTATAGGGATCGTACTGCCCAAGTAACCGCGGGGCCATGACCGCGAAAGCTATCGCTAGTTCGGTATTCGATATACGCGCTGTGGTCAACATATTGGCCACAGATTCGCTAGCTAGTTTGGCCCAGTTAGCGCGATCAACGATAAACACCGGAATGTTGTGTACCGACGGAACCTGCCCGAGCTGGGTTATCTCGCCCACAATATCCACAGCAGCTCCCGCCTGCCGGCGAATATCGTTAACTACTGCGCGAGCCTGAGAGCTTGGGATCCGCGCTCCTGCTGGAACCGCAGCCCGTACAACGCGGGCAATACGTGTCGGATTGAGGGCCATGAATCTAGCGTAGTTCACGAAGCCGGACAGGCGGCAATACCGTCCAAGAACTCATCTTGCAAAACTCGCGTATCTGGAGCGGTTCCTTCCTGCAGATTATCAATCAAAATAACGAATCCCAGGGGTGCGTCACTCGCGTTGCGCAAATATCCGGAGAGCGAAATCGCCTGAATCAGGGTGCCGGTTTTGGCCCGCAGTATTCCACGTAATGCCGAATTATCAAACCGATTCCAGAGCGTGCCGTCTAAAGCAGCTACCGGCAAACCTGCAGGAATAGCCGCTAGCGGGCAGGAATCACATTCCCAGGTCTGACGCAAAACATCGGCAATTGCCGTAGCTGTTACCCGATTCGATATAGATAGACCAGAGGCATCGGAGAGCTCCACATTCGCCATATTGATTCCAATGCCCGTGAGAATCGTGCGAACAGCGGCTGCGCCACCAGCAAAGGTCGCAGGTTCTCCTACGTGATGGGCGAGGAGATGACCCAATACCTCGGCAATCGAATTATCCGATTCGACTAACATCACATCAACTAAATCGCGAATCGGAGCGGATTGCACGTGCGCTAATTCCCGAGCCGACGGCGGGGTGATCGCACGTTGTGGCTCATCGAGAGGTATGCCCTGTGCGGCCAATAAGTCACGGAAGGTCTGTGCGGCTGTCACATCCGGATTCGGCATAAAACCCGTCTGCCCGCTTCCACGATCAATAGCGATCGGGCGCAGCTCCATAATGTATTCTCGGTCCGTTCCGATAACGTCGGGATGATACGTCGGTTCAGCAAATAGAGAAGAATCAACCGCTATATGGCTCACCGCTATCTTGCTGGATCGTAACTGCGTGGCTGTCTCACGTGCCAAGGTAGCTAATCCAGCTCGACCGCGGATTGCCGTTTCCGCATTTTCTCCCGCACCGAGCAGCACATCCCCGCCACCGCGCAGATACAGCGTATTGCCATCGACGAGGGTGGTTGTGGAAAGCCTCGTCTGTGGCCCAAGCGCCGTCAGTGCCGCTGCCGCTGTTAAAAGTTTCATATTGGAAGCTGGAATAGCTGCCCGCTGCGGATCGCGTTGCCCGATCACCTCACCCGTATCGGGATCAAAGATGATAACTGAGGTTGTTCCGGTATTGCGGGGATCCGTAGCGAGTTTCGTGATCTGCTGATTGACGCACGCACTGTTGGGCAGATGACCAGTAATAGGTGTTATCTCGGGAGCGGCGCCAATATATCTGGAGGTAGGCGGAGGCAGCGGAGCATCCTTTTCCGCAGCGGTGGTCAGAAAACCTGGCACAAGATCCCACGCATCGGCGAAGATATATCCTCCGGCGAGCAATACCAGGATGACAGTTACGATTTTCTTCCACACGTTCTCATCATATCCGGCTAATGCCTGATCCGATCAGTGCGTACCAGAAAAATTGCTCCGTCTTTCCGCTGCCAATCCGATAATTTCTGTTCTGCGGGGTGCTCAGCGCACATGCGGGGCTAAACGTCGATACAATGAGGGCAGATTGATCTGCGCGTGAGGAGATATAGATGGAATTCGACGTCACAATCGAGATTCCCAAGGGTAATCGCAATAAGTACGAAGTAGACCACAAAACGGGTCGTATCCGCTTGGATCGTATGCTTTTTACCTCGACGCGTTATCCCGATGATTATGGTTTCATTGACGGGACTCTCGGCGAGGACGGCGATCCGCTTGACGCTCTCGTCTTGCTTGACGAGCCGACTTTCCCTGGCTGCGTCATTCGTTGCCGTGCTTTGGGAATGTTCCGCATGAAGGATGAAGCTGGCGGTGACGATAAGGTCGTATGCGTTCCGGTGGGCGATCAGCGCGCCTCGTGGCGTACCGAGCTGGAAGATATTTCTGAGTTTCACCGTCTCGAAATCCAGCATTTCTTCGAGGTGTATAAGGATCTTGAACCCGGTAAGTCTGTTGAAGGCGCCTACTGGGCTGGCCGCGAGGAAGCCGAGAAAGAAATTAGTAAGTCTTTCCAGCGGGCACACGAATCGGGATACTACGAAGAAAATCCACACGGACTTGCGTAGCACTAATAACGGCTACACATGAACGTGAGATGAGGGGCGCGGATGATCTCGTGCCCCTCTTGTTTTGCCGAGTTACTCTTGTTTTGCCGAATCACTCTTGTTTTCTACCGCATTTTCCATTTTCCGTCGTTTCTGCCGCCTGCCCATTCTGTTTACTACATTCATTTACTACATTGATCGCGACGGATCCGCCGTGCTCTGCCCTATGTATATCGGCCGAAACTCCTTGGAAACGCCTCCGCACCACCTCTAGGTGGCAATGATTCTTAGGATCCCGCTCCTCAAGCGGCACCGATGCTTAGGCTCTTTCTGCGCCGATTTCTGGAATAACACCGATCACCCATCTTCTCCAAGTAACGCCGTTTCTCTTTTTCCCTCCCACCAGGCAGCTTCGGAAAACTGCACATTTGCCGGCCGTATCGTCTTGTTTCATCTAGATAAACCAATATGGTGGCCTCACCCCAAACCGGAGCAAGACCACCATATCGGTATATGATGTACTGACTTTAGCCTTCAATTCGTAGGTAAATGGGCGATCCCCACACTGCGCGTTCTTGAGTGCCCATTGAGGGATTCCAGGCAGCTACATGCATACCATTGCCGGTATAGAGCCCGACGTGCCCAGGCCACCACAACACATCGCCTGGTCGCGCCTCCGCCGGGGATACCTGACGATAATCTCCCCAATACGTCCAGACGCTTTGGCCGGTAGCCCGCGGCGTAGTGATACCGAAGTGCTGATATACGAACCACACGAAACCTACGCAGTCCCAGCCGTTCGGGCTCACGCCGCCCCACACGTAGGGCGAGCCAATGAATTGACGAGCATACGAAATAATGGCGTTTCCATTGGGGTTAGCAGGGGCCGGAGCAACCGGATTGGGGCTCGGAGCAGGGGCTGGAGCTGGAGCTGCAGGAATATTCTGGTTCGCTGCCTCGCGTGCCGCTTCCTCAGCACGGGCCTGCGCCGCGGCTTCAGCCTGCGCCCGCTCTGCGGCTTCCCGCTGTGCCTGTTCGCGAGCTACCTGATTTGCTGCTTCTTGGGCGCGACGTTCTGCTTCCGCACGCTCCGTGGCGATCCGTTGAGCTTCCGCACGCTCATCTGCAATCCGCTTCTGATTCTCTAGATCAGCGACCTGTGCCGTGTATGACTGAACTTGAGCAGCCAACTGTTGCGCGTATTGGGAGGCTTCTGCCGCCGCACGGTCTTTGACGTTCTTCGTTGGGCCGGAGGCATTTGCTGCAACACCAGCTAGCCGATTGGCATCCTCCAAGGCGACGTTATACGCCGCAGTGGCTGCCGCAAGATCAGCTTTCGCTTTTGCTAGGGCGCTATCCACATCTCCCACGACCCGCTGCTGGTTCGCCAAATTTGCTTGTGCGAGGACGAGCGCCGCCGCAGAATCGGCTTTGGCTTTACGAGTCGTCTCCAAATCAGCTAAGCGCTGACGTTCAAGCTCAACCGTCGTTCCGCGTTGGGTAGCAAGTTCTGCTGCAATCTCCTCACGGCGTTTGTTTGCCGCCGCGATCTGTGCCTGTTGTTCGTCCACAGCTTTCTGGGCAGCATCTGCTGCACTTTGCACTGCCGCTGCCGCCTTAGCTTGCGCTTGTGCGGCCGCATCGGCTTCGTTATGCATGACACGAGCAACTTCTTCCAGGGCTTTGAACCGCTGGACTTTGGAATCGACCTGGGTGGCCACCGTTCCATAGGCTTTCGAACGCTTATTGGCTTCTTCGACAGAATCTGCACCGAAGAGATAGTAGGACTGGGTGATCTCACCCGCAGACTGTTGATACATCACCTGGGAGACAGAGCCAAGCTGACGGCGTACCACTTGCAGGTCGGCGTCAGCTTTATTCGCCTTCTCCTGGGCGACAATCGCGGAGTTGATCGAGACTTCCATTGCGGCTTGCGCATTCAGTGCCGCTTTTTGCGCATCGGCTGCTTTTGCGGCTAATTCGTTGGATTTTGTGGCAAGCTGCGTCACTTCAAGTTCCAGACCGGCAAGCGTATGCGACGTTGCTTCTTGCTGCTGGTACGCGGAGTTAATGTCATCATCGGAAACTGGGGCTGCATACGCCGGCGCAAATGCAGTAGCACTCAATGCGGCGACGCTTAACACCGTCAGTGACTTACGAATCCAAGTCACAGATACCTCCCAGGGATTGGCGTGTCGCCTTGACAGACGACTTTCTTCCTCTACAGACCGTATAACAGATTGTTACAAAAAGAAACACCTGAAACAAAATTCACAGCATTTTCTTTGGAACCAACCGAAACAATCTTCACATCTGTAACATCATTCACGCGCCGCATAGATGATTCTGCCGCAATATCCCGACAAATCCTCTAGTTTCATCCAGGTATCACCACACAGCACACCGTTGACTGCGTTTATGCATAGGAGAACACACAACAAGGAAGCTGACTTAACTGCGCACAGATTCCTTCCCCGCCCGAACACGCCTTCCACTGTTCACGCGGCAAACGCACCAGCACCCTATGCCCTTACCCCGCTACACCTTCCCAATCCCGCATTTCGCCGTCACACCCCGAAAACCCTGCCCTTGTTCACACCCGCCACCTTTCGCGGCTATCTCACTCTCCCACCTACTCACTTTCCCGCTCATTCACTTTCCCAGCTCATCGCACCCAGCGCACCCTCCCGCCCACAACGTCCACCACCTGATCCCCCTTTACTTTTTCCGCACACACTCTCTATGCTCATACGCATGACGCGATACGGGGAACGAATGCTGTGCGGGCGCGCATCCGCCTAACGATGCCGCCCGTGCCAACCACATCGCATCAAATACGAACAACCTGAGAGAACAGCATGACTTCCCCACATACTCCATACCCACATCCGCCCTACCTCGTCGGCTATCCGCCACTCACTCCAGTTACTGACGCCGCACCCGTTGCCGATTACGACGTCGGCTATCGACCTGCGGATTCCACTGCCCCAATACCAGCAACAGGCGCATGGCGCACGGGCGATCCCCCTGGCGAGCGGCAGTTTCAATCCCTCGGTGATCTCCCGTTAGAGCGCGGCGGGGTCCTGCCACAGATCCAACTCGCCTACGAAACCTGGGGGACGCTTGCCCCCGACGGATCCAATGCAATCCTGCTCTGCCACGCCCTCACCGGCGATTCCCATGCCACATCTCGTAACGGTAGTAGCGGCTGGTGGGCGGATATCGTCGGCCCAGGAAAAGCCCTCGATACTAACCGCTGGTTCGTGGTATGCCCCAACGTATTAGGCGGTTGCCAGGGATCAACCGGGCCCTCCTCTGCCGCGCCAGACGGAAAACCCTGGGGATCACGATTTCCTGAGTTAACTATTCGTGATATGTGTGCGGCAGAAGCACGCCTTGCCGACGCATTAGGCATTACACAGTGGGCGCTCGTTGCCGGCGCCTCTTTCGGTGGAAATCGCGTCATGGAATGGGCCGCGTCATATCCAAATCGCCTTCGCGCTATCGCGGTTCTCGTCTCTGCCGCTGCCACCAGCGCAGAACAGATCGCCTACGGGCACAGCCAGATTGCCGCAATCCAACTTGACCCGCACTTCCATTCAGGTAACTACTACACCGCTCCTGACGGATATGGACCCCACCGCGGATTAGGGCTTGCTCGCGAACTCGCCCATATCACCTACCGTTGCGATACCGAATTGGAGCACCGCTTCGGTCGGATCCCCCAAGGGAACGAAGATCCGCTCAATGGCGGGCGCTACAGCGTCGTATCATATTTGGAACATCACGGGGATAAACTTGCCCGACGTTTCGACGCCAATTCTTATATCGCTATCACCCAAGCCTGGATAACACACGATATTGGGCGGGGACGTGGGGGCACTCGCGCCGTCTTAAACTCATTGGCTATGCCGGCATTAGTTGTCGCTGTAGATACAGATCGGCTCTTTTATCCGCGAGACGTCGCCGCTCTCGCACGTTCCCTTTCCGGCCCAACGACTTTTGCCACAGTCAGATCTCAATACGGGCACGACGGATTCCTGATCGAAAACGACCAAGTGGGGAATATTTTGCGTGAGTTTCTGGATAACCAGATCGCCGACTCCGCTCAGCTCGAACAATCTGCCGAGGATAGCGAAAAATAGAACATATCACCTGAGGCATTGGCTATAGCAATGTGACATGCCCAAAGGAACGAAACAATAAGCCAAACTAGCCGATATAGGCAAGGCGCGCCCTGCTCGCCGGCGTACTACAACGCGATCCATAACGCACCGGAGGAGCCACCACGCACCAGCAGCCATGCCGTAGTGCCAGTTATGCCGACGGCCAATGCCATTCACATCGGCAGTGCGATCTGCTACACAATACATTCCAGCAGAACGCGGGTTACGCCTCTCCTAAGCATCGACCATCTGGCAGATGCCACAACCGCCACCCATCTGCAGTCTCACACCCCGAGGCCTGCCGCGCAGCCTGGGTAGGATCAGCGAAAATCCCCACCCCAGCAATCTCAATCAGACCATCAGCACGCAGGGTGGCATTGAGTCGAGAACGTTTACGCCGAGAACGCCACGAAATATTGACTACTCCCATCTCTCGAGCAATCCGAACCAATCGAGGATCAGCAGATACAGGGGTGTTAGCACCGCGTTGACCAGCGGGCGGTGGCATCGCGCCTATTGTTTTAGTAGCTGACGGGGAACTATCGGCACCACGCGCTTCAGGAGTGCTGGCAGAGGTTGCCGCATTGTGCGAAACCGAAGCCACATCCGCTTGCACCCCACGATCCGATACACCCAGCGGAATCGGGGAGACACCTGTATGCGACTCAGTTCTGGAAGCCCCCTGTTTCATTGCGCGAGCATCGTTTTGCTGCCCTGAGCGGTGATACAGATCGGGGCGCCACCTATCGGAACGCAAAGCCGCATCCGCAACCGCTTGACTCGACGCATCGGAGGAAGAGCGTTCCGAATAAATCAGCGCTTCATCATGTGCTGGCGGCGCACTCATATCCCATAGCCGCTGCTCTACTCGGCGCGCTTCCGCCGCGAGCCGATCGTACAGCGTCGGCCCAATATCACGCGCAGGTATCTCTTCCCCAGAGAGAATATCCGCTCCCGAGCGCGAAATAACCTGGGAATCCTCGGACTCTTCCCGACTGTTATTGGGCTGTACCGGATGATACGCAGTTCGAGGATGAGCCCATCCGGTAATATTCCAAGCCTGAGATTCCGCTGCCTCCTGGTGGCTCTGTGCTCTCGGAGTTTCCACCGAGACGCGATCATGCCGCGAAGCTAAAGGCGTAGCGCTTCTGTGTGCAACGCGTTCATCTTGTGCGGTGCCCTCATTAACGCTACGCGATACCGACGAAGTAGCACCCGATTCTGACTCCGGCTGCGTCTCATATCGCCGAGCTGAGTCACGTCCTGAAACATTACCCGCCGGCTGAGCGTATATGTGCGCCTGCTCCTCCAGCAGCCTTTCACGGCTTGGAGCTGGTGGCGGCGTGGAGCCAGACCTCACGCTTTCTGGGGTGACATCCGCAGTGACAGTGGCCGCCGCCTTTGCTGACTCCGGTACCGCTGGCGGATCATCAGTAGCACTAATCGGGGCGTGCGCTGCCACCTGATGCGAATACCCAGAACTTTGCGAATCAACAGTATCTGCTTGGCGAGCTACGCTGCGACGGCGGCGCATACCGAAACGACGTTCTTTCATCGTCGCCTCCTCAGACTCAGCAGATTCAATGACGTGACGATGGCTCGGAGCAGCCAACATTCCCCGAGTATCAAAATTCTCAGAGATCTCGACGAGTAAACCGTCGATTCCGTCATGGATAACGATGCGCCAGGCGTCAACTCCGACTCCACGCAGGGCAATTAATGGCCGATGAACACTTGGCTCAGCCTCCACAGCAAAAACAATTAACCGTGGACCTCGACGCGTTTGCGGTGGCGCACTATCAATGAACGTAGCGTAATCGGTAGAAAAGCTCTCCTCGCCGGCCGGATACATGCGAGCCAACGCTCCGCGAGTTAATTCGGCATGACGCCCTGCTCGGGCTAACGCACTGACGAAAGAATCCGCTGTCAAGATCCGCATGACTTCGACAGTGACCACATTTCCCGTCGGATCAATCGCGATAAGAGACTGGGAGGCATCGTTTTCCCACGTCACAGGGAATAAGGGACGCTCTAAAAAGTCAAGCGCTTGGGCACGAACCGCGCGCAACACATCGTCGCTCACTTCATGTGCAGCAGCAACCGGAGCAGCAACCAGCCGCCCGTTCTTCAATGCGAAGACCCCCACGTTCTCTCCCTTCCGTCTCCTAGGTTACCTGACATCTTATAAGGGCGTCCTCAGCTCTACGGCGCTCTTTTCATCCCGCAGTTGTATCTGTGGGCGCTATGGCGCATAACGAGCCAGATCAGCGGGTGTCGCCCACCGCAAATATCCGTTGTACGCCAATAGCGTGACAACTATTTCCCCTGCTCCCAGGCGAGTCACAGATACACGCCAGAAATCAGGAAATGCGAATAGCCAAAAATGTACGTACCTCAGGTGCGCACATCTCGTTTTATTGTGCGCACCTGAGGTACGTGAGTGCTCTACCTAGCCATTCCGGTATCCACTAGGGCGTATATACCCTAAGGGGATACCAGCCGATAGCTAGTTATCGCTTCGCAGTTGACGCCTTAGAGCTTCGTTTCAAACTTACGCTCGTAGGTTGTCTCGTTTTCAATCGCAGCACGACCAGCTTCCAATCGAGCAACCGGAACGCGGAACGGCGAACAGGAAACGTAGTTCAAGCCAATCTTTTCAAAGAAATGGATCGACGCCGGATCGCCACCGTGCTCTCCACATACGCCCATCTTCAGATCAGGCTTCGTGTAGCGACCACGCTGTACGCCCATATCCACCAACGCACCAACGCCACCAACGTCAATTGACTCAAAGGGGGAGATACCAAAGACGCCGTAATCGAAGTACTCGTTGAAGAACGTCCCTTCCACATCGTCACGCGAGAATCCCCAGGTCGTCTGGGTCAAATCATTCGTGCCGAAGGAGAAGAAGTCAGACTCCGCAGCAATCGTATCGGCCGAGATAGCCGCACGCGGAAGCTCGATCATATTGCCAATGGGCAGATCCAAGCTGATACCAGATTCCTCGGAAACCTCCTTGATGACGTCCAAGGCCAAATCGCGAACGATCTGCATTTCACGCACGCCACCGATAAGCGGAACCATAATCTCCGGACGCGGATCCTTGCCTTCCTTCTTCAGCAATACGCAGGCTTCCGCAATCGCTCGAACCTGCAGCTTAATCAAGCCTGGGATCTTCAAACCGAGGCGCACGCCACGCAGACCCAACATCGGGTTCTGCTCGTGATGCGACAACACAGCGGCAAGAATCTCCCGCTCGGACTCGCTGATCTCCTCGCCAGCAGCTTCCTTACGAGCCAATTCCACGGACAGCTTCGTCAGATCCGGCAAGAACTCGTGCAACGGCGGATCAATCAGTCGAACGGTAACTGGCAAACCATCCATTGCGCCAAAGATGCCGACGAAATCATCCCGCTGCAGCGGCAGTAGCGCGTCAAGTGCCTGAGCCTGAGCAGCCTCATCCTTAGCCAAAATCATCGCTTCGATGAGCTTGCGGCGATCGCCCAAGAACATGTGCTCGGTGCGGCACAAGCCAATGCCTTCCGCATCGAATTTACGTGCCAGCTCGGCATCCTCTGGATTATCCGCATTTGCCCGCACCCGCATCCGACGCTTCTCATCTGCGTGCTTCATGATGTTGTTAACCGCGTTGACCAGCTCGCGAGCATCATCGGAGTCAGCGGCAGCTAAGCCTGCCTCCAGACCCTCAGCGAGGAAAGTCGTCACCGGCGAATCCGTCACCGGAACATCGCCTTCAAAGATTTCGCCCGTCGTACCATCAATAGCGATCACATCACCGACGGCATATTCCTTGCCGGTGGACTTGACTTTCATCGTGCCGGCAACATCGTCAATCACTAAATCGTCAGCACCGACTACGCAGCAACGCCCCATACCGCGAGCAACCACAGCAGCGTGGGAGGTCTTGCCGCCGCGAGCGGTAAGAATACCCTCAGCTACCACCATGCCCTGCAGATCATCCGGATTGGTTTCGCGACGAACCAGGATCACCTTGCGACCTTCACGGGTACGCGCCACAGCCGTCTCGTTATCCATCACGATCTCACCGACCGCAGCGCCCGGCGACGCCGGCATACCGCGGGAAACTTTCACCTTATCGGCCTTAGGATCGAACTGCGGGAACAGCAGCGAGGTTAGCTGATCGCCCGTCACGCGAGTGACTGCCTCGTCATGGGTAATCAAGCGCTCATTGACTAGCTGGTCGGCGATACGGAATGCAGCCGCTGCAGTACGCTTACCCACACGGGTCTGCAACATCCACAACTTGCCGCGTTCAACCGTGAATTCAATATCGCACAGATCGCGGTAATGGGTTTCCAAACGATCCATAATGCCCGTCAGTTCGTCATACGACTTCTTATCGAGTTCTTCTAGCGCTGACAGCGGCAAAGTATTACGGATACCGGCGACAACGTCCTCACCTTGGGCGTTCTCCAGGTAATCACCGTACACGCCAGAACGGCCGGTGGAGGGATCGCGGGTGAAGCACACGCCCGTACCAGAACCAGCACCCATATTGCCAAAGACCATCGTCTGTACGTTGACTCCCGTGCCCAAATCATTCGGGATGTGCTCACGACGACGGTAGATGCGCGCGCGGTCAGTGTTCCAGGAGTTGAACACGGCTTCAACAGCCATATCGAGCTGCTGGCGCGGATCCTGCGGGAAGTCCTGACCCGTCTCTTCCTTGACGACCTTCTTGAATTCGTCAACGAGGTACTTCAGATCCTCCGTCGTCATATCCAGATCGCCGGAGTATCCCTTCTCTTCCTGGAGCTTGTGGAGCTTATCGGAGAACAGATCACCTTCAATATCCATGACCGTCTTGCCGAACATTTGAATCAGACGACGGTACGAATCCCAGGCGAAGCGCTCATCACCGGACTGCTCGCCCAAGCCCACGACGGACTTGTCATTCAGACCGATGTTCAAAACAGTCTCCATCATGCCTGGCATGGAGAACTTAGCGCCGGAACGCACAGACATCAACAGCGGATCCTTCGCATCGCCTAGACGCTTGCCCATCTTGGCTTCCACACCGCGGATTGCAGCCGTCACCTGAACGCCAAGCTCATCGGGGCTAGCACCCTCATTGAGATAGACTCGGCAGGCTTCTGTGGTGATAGTGAATCCGGGAGGAACTGGCAGCCCGAGATTCGTCATCTCTGCCAGGTTCGCGCCCTTGCCACCGAGGAGGTCCTTTTGGTCCTTATTTCCCTCGGTGAAGTCATATACGTACTTCGTCATCTTCCCTCCGTTGGGATCGTTGATAGGAATAGTCTTTCCAGCATCTTTTCCATGCTAGGACTGTCTCCTAACCTACCACATTAGGCACTTAGACCCAGCACGCCATCACGGCAAAATAGACCCGAAATGTCACTAAAAAATACCTCTGGTGCGAACAGGGGTTTCTGTTCGCACCAGAGGTAGTACATCATCGCCCAGCACCAGCCCTTAACGGAAAGGGTTGGTGCCCGATGTTGATGATTAATTGAGGACTTCGTCAGCCAGTTGCAGATTCTTCAGATAGCCCTCGGCGCTCCACGCAGATCGACCGATAAACAAGCCACCTACCCCGTCAATCTGCAATAGCCACTGGTTATTCGCATGATTTACCGAACCGCCATACAGGATCGCCGCAACGCGCTGACCATAACGCGCGTCGAGAGCAGCAAAGGCGGCTGCTAAATCCTCTGGTTCTGGCTCGCGGCCATGCTCACCAATCGCCCAAATTGGCTCGTAAGCCAACAGAATCTGGGAGGTATCAGCAACCCCGTCTAGAGCCGCATCGATCTGCGCAGTGATGAACTCAATCGACCCTCCGCCCTGGAACACCTCCAGCGGCTCTCCAAAGCACACCAGCGGTCGCAGACCGTGCGCCAATGCAGCTTTGACTTTCAGATTCACCGTCTTATCGGTTTCCCCGAAGAATTCGCGCCGCTCTGAATGGCCCATTTCGATGAGCTGAGCACCGGCATCCTTGGCTTGGAGCATGGAGACTTCACCCGTCCAGGCGCCAGCGTCCTCCCAATGGGCGTTCTGCGCTCCTAACTGGATCGCACTATCTTCGCCAAGGATCTCGTGCACGGCGTTAATTGCGGTAAACGACGGGATGATGAAAGGCTGAATGTTCGGCAAATCTAACTGGGCATCGCGCAATGCCTGCGCATATTGGCGAGCGAAAGCCAATGTGCCGTTCATCTTCCACGACGTACCCACCCAGTACATGCTTAATCCTCCTCGTAGGAGCACATGGCCTGAACTTTTTCAGCCGAGGCGGAGGACTCATCGAATTCGTAGTTGAAGAACTCCTTGGCCAGGCGACGTGCTAGTTCTTTGCCGATCACCCGTTCGCCCAGGCACAGCACTTGAGCGTTATTGGACAGCACAAGACGCTCTACTGAGAAAGAATCATGTGCCACTGACGCGCGAATACCTTTGACCTTATTCGCAGCCATGGCCACGCCCATGCCAGTACCACAGACGAATACGCCACGATCGGCTTTGCCTTCAGCAATCAACCGTGCACCGCGCACCGATACGTGCGGGTATGCCTCTGGATCGGTGGCGTCTACGCCCACGTCAATCACTTCATCAATGCGTGGATCTGCCTCCAGATCTGCTTTGATCGCTGCGCGGTATCCTGATCCAGCGTTGTCGCTGGCGACGACTACTCGAAATCCCATTATTCTTTTCCTTTCTATCGCCCGCAGGCGACTACATTCTTCTGCGCGAGGGAGTGACTCGCGATAGGCGGCGACGTGCTTGCTAGCGCGTAATCTGCTGATTTATTCCGCAATAAGATCCGGTACTGCTGACATCAACAAGGCAAAGGAGATTGCCCCGGGATCTGGAGTGCCGATTGATGCTTCTCCATGAGTGCGGGCCCGACCTTTACGAGCCAAAATCTCAGCGGTCGCCTCAGCCGCATCGGTGGCTTCTTGGGCTGCGGCACGCCAAATATCAGCCAAGGACGCGCTCGAATTAGCACGTTCTTCTAGCCCTTGAGCGAACGGAATAACTGCGTCAATCATGGTCTTATCCCCGATCTGCGCTCCACCCATCTCCTGAATAGCGCGCGCGCCAGCAACCACCGCAGCAATAATCTCTTCTCGGCTCGGAGTCTCTTGATCGCTCAGCCCAAAAGCAATCCGGCCTAATGCGCCGCCCCACAGAGCTCCAGAGGTGCCGCCCGCCCCTTCTGACCATGCTGCTCCGGCTCGTGCGAGCAGAGTGCGCGCACCGGCGCTAGCCGCCACACATTCGCGAGCTGCTTTGGCCGCTGCCGTCGTTCCTAAGGTCATACCCTGACCGTGGTCACCATCGCCAGCAATTGCATCGATCTTGCCTAACATCGGCTCAGCCTCGCGGGCGCTGCGTTCAAAGGCATCGAGGATTTCGGCAATCTTCTCCGCAAAAGCTGCGGAATCTGCTGATCCAGCGGGGATTTCTTCGTCTTCTTCAGCGCGAACGACTCGCTTTTGTTGGCTGTGCTCAACGACCCCACGGCGCAAGGCCGGAGTATCGCAACCGGCAAGCCACAATTCTTCTAGCTCCTCATCAAGGAAGCACAGCGTCAAGGAGACTCCAGCCATATCCAAACTGGTCACTTGTTCATCCACAATTGGGCCAACCGGCGTCAGACCGCGTTCTTCCAGGAGCTGTGCCACCGTGCCGTACAGGACGAAGAGCTCCTCGTACTTCGTCGCGCCCAAACCGTTAACCAAAACGCCAACGCGCCCGGCGTAGTTCTCGTCGCGCGCCGGCTCTTCGGCCAATATCTTATCGACTAACATGGTGGCAATATCTCGCGCCGAGGCCATCTCATGGCTGGAAATCCCCTGCTCGCCATGAATACCTAGACCTAAGCCAAAGGTTCCCGATTCCACCGTGAACAGTGGTTCACTCGCACCCGGCAAGGTACATCCGGTGAATGCCACGCCCAAGGTTCGCGTCCGGGCATTTGCTTTTCGGGCGAGTGCTTCTACCTCGTCAAGGGATTTTCCAGCCGCCGCCGCCGCGCCGGCCACCTTCACAACGAAGAGATCACCGGCAATACCTCGACGATCGTCGTGCTTATCTGGAGTATTCGAGGCAATATCGTCGGAGATTGGGACGATACGAACGTCCATTCCCTCCGCGCGAAGCTGCTGGGCACCATTGCCAAAGTGCAGAACATCGCCAGCGTAGTTGCCGAATAACAGCAGCGTTCCCCCACCATTATCGGCTGCCCGCACCACGGAGGTTACTTGCGAGGCCGACGGGGAGGCAAAGATATTTCCACATACGGAACCGTGGGCAATACCGCTGCCCACCCAGCCAGCGAAGGCCGGATAATGGCCCGAGCCTCCGCCAACTACGACGGATACTTCGCCGTGTGGGCTTGCGCTAGCTCGCACCACTCCGCCGTGGACCGGCTGAACATACTCGGGAAATGCAGCCACAAAGCCTCGCAGGCTATCGGCCGCAAATTCTTCAGGATTATTCACTAAATACGTCATCGTTGCTCCATTGCAGCTCATGATTCAGAATGGCGGCAGCTCACTCTATAGAAGATCCTATAACATATAGGACTCGCGTTCTAGGCTCTTTGGGTAGTTCGCCGGAGCTGATCTGCAACGCTCCGGGTGGCGAATAGATCTTCCCCATTCGCCACCCGACACACGTTTAGAGACGCCTTTTACTACCCAATCACCAAAGATTAAGCACGCGGCGATCAAACTGTGCTTGCGGCTCTTCATTAGCCACTTCACTCACGCACTCGCCCATTGCCGTGCTGCCGCATGGCCACACGAGAAACATTGCAGCACAGCAACACGCCTCGCTCTTCGGTGACGAGTAATCGTTACTATCGTTCGATCTTGTCAATCTCCAACATCTTGGCTAAAACCACATCAAGATCGTCGTCATTAAAGACTTCGCGCCAATTCTCTTTAATGATTCGCTCGCGGCCATACTCCATAGCCAACAAGCAAGCATCAGAGAACGGATTAGAGCCACGCAGCGCGTTCGTCAAAGCAATGTAGACGTGCCCAAAGAACATCGCCTCCACCGATTCCGGCTTCATATCCGTCACTTCAACGGTGTAATCCATGACGTCCTTGAGGAACTGACCGATCATGCAACCAATCGTCTCGTTCAGCGTCGGCTCCAGGACAGCCAAGTCATGAACTGACTCCCAATGCACCTTGATGACCGGCGCAAACATATTGGCGACGACTTCCTCGCCTACTGGCTTCCACTTCTCCGACTCGGTATGCATTGCGGCAAGCACATGCTGCGGAGCGGCAATACCACCGAAGGTATCGGCATACTCTTCGTCCGTCTTGCGCTCTAAGAACACTGACGGGTGCGCCGGATGGCAGACGATGTACGTCAAATCCTCACGAATGAAGAGCTGATTGGCATAAGCGGCTGCCGGATCAAGCGTCAGCACAACCGAATCTGGCTTTTGCAGGGGAACGATCTGCTCAGTGATCGTCTTTAGCGCGCGATCTGGCACGGCGTAGACAACCACATCAGCATCCTTGACCGCTTCTTCCGTGGGGGTGATGGGACGACCGGCTTCCTCCGAACGCTTTGCCGCCGCTTCGGATGCCTCACAGAAATAGACCGTGTATTCCGGATGACGAGCCAGATTTGGCGAGACGCGCATGCCCATCTTACCGCCGGCGCCGATGACTGCGATTGTGAGCTGGGTGGTCATGTTAATTACTCCTTATATGTGTATGGGTAAAATTGGAAAGGGTGCACACCGTAGCGTGCGGCACAGAGAAAACAGCGCGGGGAACATCTTCGTTACCGCCGCATCCACCTTCCCTGTGGAAAGTTATGACGAGCAGTTTGACTCCTCGTAGTTCTTCGCATGTTTCTTAATGACGTCAACCGCATGAGCCGTCCACTCACGTTCGCGCGCAATCGTGGTATCGGGATCTCCTTGCCATACGAGCCAGTGTTCAACGATCTGGCTCATCTGACGCTCAATAGGTCGCACTGCAGCTAATTCAGCCGCATAGTCAAGCAATCCTTCGCCCATCTTTGCTCCGGCATAGGTGAATCCCACCCATCCGGCCTGCCGCGAAAAAGCGAAGTCTTTGACGTGCAAATTGAGAGTGTATGGGGCACAGCGCTCAATCACATCTTTAGGATGCTCTAAGGCTGCTACACAATTCGCCGGATCTAAAGCGATTCCCACACGCGGATGGTCAATGCGCCGAATAATATCGACGAGTTGCTCCGTCGGTAGTTGTTCGTAGGTTTCAAACGCTAGATCGACTTTTAGCTCTTCAAGCCGTGGAAGAACGGAGCGAACGTGCTCAACAACTTCATCGGCGGTAGGCATCCCTGACCCGACTTGGATCATTGACCGCAATACCCGCGCGTCAAGCTGAGCAGCCATATCGAGATAGGTGTTGAGGTGATCGCGGTGTGCGCCTCGAGTACCCAACTCCAGCTCTACCCCATGAGCAGCACTGTAGTCCCGCAGCTCTTCCAAATGTTCTGCAGTGTAGGTTTCGATGACGGGATAGTCACAGATTTGAAAGACGTTGCAGCCGAGTTCTGCCGTTCGGTCAATCATCCCGGGCAAGGTGATCGGGTTTGGGACACGATCAGAACATTCCCAGAACAAAGCATAGGTTCCAATTCCAATACGCATTGACACCTCCATTGGTGATCGTTGTGCGTCGTTCTCGTCCAGTATGGCGCGATCAGAATAATTGGTCAACCAATATTAGCAGATATGACTCACATCACATTAAGGCTGCGTTTTCTATCGATTCTAGATCGCATTTATCCTAGTAATACTAGGGAAAACAGCGGGGTGCCTTAGAATAGGACAACTTCTCCCTCAGCTATTTTACCGCCCCTCCGCCTTATCCAATATCCTATTTTTTCACAAACTCTTCAATTTCGGTTGACCAACTTAAGTAATCAGGTCATACTGGTACACAAGTCGTAGGACTTCCGGCCACGTCACGGGCGACACAGCCGGCACGTAGAGCGCAATGGAGCGCTCGAAACAAGAATGTGAGACAACATTGAGCACGACATATCTCATAGCTGTAGCCATCATTGCGATCGCCTCACTGCTATTACTCGTCATGAAATTTAAATGGCCGGCTTTCGTTGCCTTGATTGCCGTGTCCATCGCAACCGGCCTCGCAGCCGGTATCCCCACCGAAGAAGTTATTGGCACTGCCGTTGCCGGCATGGGCGGCACCCTCGGCTCCGTTGCCATTCTCGTCGGACTTGGTGCCATGCTAGGCGGCGCTATCGAAAAATCAGGTGGCGCTGAGGTTATCACCGAAGCCTTCTCGCGAAAGTTTGGTCGCGAGCGCATCGGTGTCGCCCTCCTCGTCGCCTCAGCATTCGTCGCTATCCCCATCTTCTTCGACGTCGGCTTCATTATTTTGGTGCCGATCATCTTCTCCTTCGCTAAAGCAGCCGGATACCACTCCCCTGCCATCATCGGCATGCCGGTAGCCGTCCTTATGGTGTTTATCCATAACTGCGTTCCGCCACACCCTGGCATCGTCGGAACAACCGCCCTCCTACACGGCAGCCTGGGAATGGTGACCATCGTGGGATTAATCCTCAGCATTCCGGTTGGCTTCGCCGTTCACTTCCTGTTTAAGCGGATCAATAAGCAGGAATTCGCCATGACCCCCGAGGTTGAGCTGCGCTATCAAGAAACCCTTGAGGCCGATCCCGAACACCCACGGGCAACCCTCACCCTTGAGGATGGAACCGTCGTTCGCCGCCCCAGCGCAGGGCTGGTCATCTTCTCTATTTTGCTACCTATCGCGATGATTACCTGCGGCACGATTGGCGCGCTTATCTTCGACAAAGGCAGCATCGGCTACAAGACCACGCAATTCCTGGGCTCATCGCAATTCGCCTTGCTGTTCTCCACTATTTTGGCGTTCTATCTGCTCGGCGTAGCACGCGGATTCTCCACCGCAACGATCTCCAAACTCATGGATGATGCTGTTGGGCCGGCTGCTATCGTCATCTTGGTAACTGGAGCTGGCGGCGTCTTTGCCAAAGTTCTCACTGAATCAGGGGTTGGCAAGGCAGTATCAGACCTCCTACTATCAACTGGCCTACCGATTTTCTTCCTCGCCTTCTTGATTGCGACCGTATTTAAGGTTGCTCAGGGTTCAGGGACGGTGGCCTCCCTGGCGGCGGCTGGCTTAGTCCAAGATGCCGTTCTTCAAGGCGGATACTCTCAGATCCAGGTTGCCCTCATCCTGGCAGCCATCGGTATGGGATCAGTTGCACTATCTCATATCAACGATTCTGGCTTCTGGATTGCAACGAAGTTCATGGGACTATCCGTTCGCGACGGATTGCGCACCTGGTCGGTGGGCGCCACCGTCGGTGGATGGCTCGGCATGATCATCATCTCGATCCTCTGGCTGATCGTCTAACGTCATCCACGAGCATAACCGCTGCTCTGCCCAGCGTATTCCAACGCGCAGAGCAGCGGTTATGTATCTAACCCAAAAGCCGTAGTGGTATTCACATCACATAATCCCCCCGATTCGCCCGGAGCGCGTTATGTTAAATGGCATGGCAGAAAACGGCTACATTCGCAGGCTGACTCGAGAAAAGGGCATTGCTGCCCCGTTGAATCTGACGGTGAACTCTTCCTCAGAGGCAGCAGAAACCGCGCAGCTCATTTTGGTGCGCATCACCTCCGGGGAGTATCTGCCTGGGGATCGCCTCCCTGCCGAGCGAACCATTGCCGAGGAGCTACATACCAGCCGCACTAACGTGCGCGAAGCCTTGAGCGTATTAGAGATTCTTGGCCTCGTCGAGATTATGCCAGGCTCTGGCGCCTACGTTCGATCCGGTGGCGCCGACTTGTTCTCCGATTCTCTCCAATGGACGCTACTCCTCAGCAGCGCCGACTATCCGAACCTGCTGCGTATTCGCTCCGTTCTAGAAATTCTCGCCGTCCAACAGGCAGCCGAGCACCTCGCACAGGATCCTCGCCCTTTGCGCTCTTTGCGTCGGCTACGCGACAGCCTGGAATCGCAAGAGGAACACCTGAGCAACGAGGATATGACGAACTTCGTCACCGCCGACGCCGCATTCCATATTGAAATCGGGACGCTATCGCAGAACCCAACACTCAACAATTTACTTTCCACCCTGCGTCGGCTACTGCAAATCTGGATTCAAAATCAGGTTGATTCCGTTGCCGCCATGCAAGTGGCATACGACGAACATTTGCGGGTCTACCGTGCATTAAGTTCTTCTGATCCACTCAGTGCAGTACAGGTTATGCGCGAACATATGAACTCGGCAAATGAACGTCTCCTTGCCGCAAACGCCAGCAAAGATTAGCCGCGGCGGATACTGGGAACTGATACTGGGATACTAATACTGGCTTGCTCTCCTCTGCTCCTGGCGGCCATAGCGCTACACCGCAAGACCATCCGCGAGCAATGCAGCTTCAATTATTCAATTACGCACGCAAACACACCAGCACCCAAGCAGCATACGGGCGGTTTATCTACTTCAGATTTCCGCCGATCACCACGAAACCGAATTGCCACCTCAAAGCAGCTAACCACCCCCGCACAGCACCCTATAAGCAAAGTGTTAAGTTCTCACCCTTCCTATTCCAACTGACCTACCTACGAAAAGTGCTTTTACCCCTCGGCACTTTCCCGAATAACATCCACAGAAAACGACTCTGATCGGCAGTTATATAGAGCAACGATCATTAGCAGATCAGGTATGACGTGCAATACTGCCAGGAATGTTTGCTCACACAGTGCGTGTTAACTCTATAGACTTAACACGCAGCACATAGCGCTGCACACAGATAAGTCGCATAATGTCAATATCTTCAATTTGGTTATCCGGTGGGAGGATACATGCTAGAACGCAAAGCCCTACGCGACGGCGTCTCCTCTGCAATTTTAGATCTCCTCGTCTCAGGTCACTTCGGTCCAGGTGACTCGCTGAGTATTGAGGGTCTCGCAAAACGCTTCGGCGTCTCTCCCACTCCAGTCCGAGAAGCTCTGGCCGAGCTAGAACACACCGGCTTAGTAACACGCGCCGCCCTCAAGGGATACCGCGTCGCACCGCCCATTACTGCCGAGCAAATCCGTCAGTTAGTGGATGTGCGTATCATCCTAGAAGTTTCTGCACTAGAACGCGCGTACCCACACCGTGCAGACATGCGCGACCGCCTTCTGACCACCCTCGAATCGCACCGGCGCGCCGCCCAAGATCTGCTGGCCGCCCACGACGGCGATACCTTGCCCTCTTACAAAGCATATTTCGCCGAGGATTGGGGCTTACATCAGGTATTCCTTGACTACTGCGACAATCAATACCTATCTGATATGACGAATTCTTTGTCATTTAATATGCATCGCATGCGCCAAGCCGTCGGTACGAACACCACCGACGCTGAAGACGCAGTGCGGGAGCACGAGGCTGTCGTTGAAGCTTTCCTCAACGGTTCACTCGAAGAGGCAAAAGCTGCACTGGTCACCCACCTACGCGGAGTTCTCGAACGTTCAGTTTCTGACGTGGAAAAGGCACATCCGGAGGCTGGCACGCGCAAATAATTGCGCGCATCGATAGTAGCCCAGTATCTAGCAACGCCGATAGCAATCCAGAAATATGCCGCGTCCTAGCTGCGTTCCATCGGCGTATTCGCCGACCTGCCGCATAGTAGCGCCCAGCCCCCATCACAGCTACGCACCGCCCCTCTTAAAAGCGTGCCATCTGAGGCTAGCGGCGGTAATACCCGCAGCTAAACCCATAACCTCGGGGTATTAGGCAAAATGTGTGGGCGGAATGTAACCCTGGCTATGTTCTAGTGCGGCAAGCTCTCAGCACATCTTAGTAACCATACATGACAGAAAGAATTAGCTTTGACCACCGCAAAACATTGAGAAGATACTGCCGTGCAAGAGGTGATAGGTAGCGCAGGACCGCTCGCCGACGCTGAGGTCCGTCGGTTTTCCTCAGCTTTTACTGTTATGGCACATCCTGCTTGCCACCGAAAGGCATGTGAGGCACGGGAACATACCTATGCACCTACGGTAGCGGCACGTTATTTATGGCGAATACCAATGTGGGGCGCGGGAACACAACGACCCACACCCCACATTCGCTATAGCCGACATCTCGACGTCGAGCTGCTCACTACTCCTCAATCAGATACATCGCATTGCGCAAAACTCCGCGAATAAACGCCATATTCTTTGCTCCGACGCTCAGCCAGTCGCCACCGTAATGCTCCGTTTGGAACACTCCACGATAGCCGGAAGCAACTGCTTGTCGGATAATCATGCGGTAGTCAATAAGCCCATCCTCCAGCGGAACAGGGAAGGAGAAGTAGGCTCCCGTGGCTGGATCAAAGTCCCGCATATAGTTCTTAATATGCCAGAAATTGATATACGGCATAACCAGATCAAAGCTTTCCTGCCACGGATCAATCTCCCGATGCAGTCGAATCAGATTCCCGAAATCCGGGTTGATTCCTAAGCCCTGTGGGCCACAATCCTCAATGAACTGGACGGCGTCACGCGCACTGCCCAAGAAAGTATCCTCATAGATTTCCAGGGAAATCTCCATATCGTTGCGCAAGGCATGATCGCCCAACTCACGGATACGCTCCAGAGCCAGATCCCGCTTCGCAGGGTCATCCTTATGCCCGTCAACATGCCAGAACCACAGCGCCTTTTCCTGCTCTGGCGTCAAGGCCTGCATAAAGCCGATATTAACGATCTTCGCACCCAGTTCGCGCCCACGATCCAACATCCGATGCATGGATTCCACATGCGCTTGCCCATTTTTATCATCAATAGGCGAGCGGCGACCGAAGGAGATAGCCGGCACTTTCACGTCGAATTCATCCAGCAGCCCACAAAACTCTGCGAAGCGCTCATCAGAAATATCGGCAAGCTGGATCCAATCATCAATGGGATCAATGTATTTATATCCCATGTCTGCCACCTGGCGAATCTGATCCGCCCATACGGATACTGGCGCGTCATTAACGTGCCGCCCCTGCGCGTCGCGAGCAGGGAAGTTCATCTTGGCCGCAATTGGCCACGTCTCAGCGGTATACATCGTTGTACCCTTTCAGTTTCGAATTCAGCGCGATAACATTCCCCTGCTCTAAGGAGTAGAACAACGCCATACGCCGTGCACTCGTCGAGTCATGAATCTACATTCGACATCAAACATTCTATAGGATTTTCGTCAATTGCGATGCGTGAGCGGCACACATGGGCAAATATCCAGCGCCTACGGTAGAGAATCGCACGGTTTCACGAATGTTTTAATCTCTAACCCACATCTATTAAATATGATATAGGATCTATTCTGTGGCGATTGGCTACAGGCTCTCAAAGTCGAGATCCCCTACCCCGCTAACCGCCTTCTCAAGCGAAGAAGCTGGATGAATAACCGACGACCTGCCGTACATTCCATGAGCTTCTCTACCTGAGAGCCACAAGACAATGACCTAGTTACAAGGAGCATGACATGACCTACCCCACCGAAAAAGCTGCAGTTGTCACCGGCGTTGGCGCCCCGTCAGGAATTGGCCGCCACATTGCTCGTCGGCTTTTGAAAGACGGATTCGACGTTGCCGTGGGCGACATCCAATTCGATAACGTTGATTCATTCGTCGAGGAAATCCGCACCGAATTCCCCGAGCGGAAAATCATCGGCCTGCACCTGGACGTCTCCTGCGAAAAATCCGTCACACAGGCATACGAAAAAGTCGCAGCAGAGCTCCCCCAGCTCGTCGCCCTCGTCAATCCCGCCGGTATCGCCTGCCCCATCGCTATGGAAGACATCAGCGTCGAAGAATTTGATCGCGTTTTTAACGTCAATTGCCGCGGCACCATGCTCATGATGCGTGGCGCATACAAACTCATGAAGCCACACGGCCTAGGGCGAATGGTTAACTTCTCCTCCATCACCGCTTACGATGGCGGCGGCACCTTCTCGAAATCCACGTATGCTGGCGCTAAGGCCGCCATTATCGGCCTCACCCGTGGCGGCGCCCGTGAATTTGGCATACATGGCGTGACGGTAAACGTCATCGCCCCTGGGCCAATTGACACCGAAATCATGGGCGGAAAGCTCACCGACGAGCGCAAAGCCGCTATGTCCTCGAATATCCCGCTAGGTCGCGTTGGCCAGCCCGAAGAAATCGCTGCCCTGTGCTCGTTCCTCGTCTCTGAGGATTCCTCCTTTGTTAACGGCGACGTCATCAACGCCGACGGCGGAAAGCACATGCACTAATCCAGCTCATACCTGCACCGCTTTCCTGTATTGCCACAGGAAAGTACAGATAAGGAGGTCCTGTGATGAGCCCAGGATTAATGATTGTCCACCTCGTACTGGCAATTGCGATCATTTTGATCGGCATTATCGTCCTCAAACTCAATGCCGCTATCTCTATGGTTATTGCCTCCGTCTATCTCGGCATCGCCGTCGGTCTACCACTGATGGAAACCGTTGACGCAGTAGGTAAAGGATTTGGCAATATGATGGCAGGAATCGGCCTGCCCATCGGATTCGGCATCATATTGGGGCAATTGCTCTCAGATTCGGGCGGCGCAAACGTTATTGCGGAAAAAATTATGGCGGCGCTACCGGAACGTCGAGCTATCTGGGGTGTATCGCTGGCGGGTTTCATCCTGTCAATCCCCGTCTTTTTCGACGTCACTTTCGTGATCCTTATTCCCATCGGCATCACCATCGCAGCCCGAATCAACGTCAAAATGGCCTACGTTACTGGCCTGCTGACGATTGGGGCAACCACTGCGCACTGCGTCGTGCCACCTACGCCCAATCCCCTAGCCGCAGCCGAGATATTCAAATTTGATCTCGGAATCATGCTCGGTGTCGGCCTGGTGGTCGGGTTGATTACTGTGATTTTGTCGAATTTCATCTACATCTGGATCCATGACAAGTTCAAGATCTGGAACGAGAAGAAAGACGTCAATCACTCCTCAAACGTCACAGCTGAGCTGATCGCCCGACGGGAAGCCGGATTAGAATCGGGAACGCAGCGCCCATCCCTGCTGCTCGCCCTGGTTCCTATCATCGTCCCCATCGTGTGTATTCTCGTCGGGACGGTGGGCAAAGCCCTGTTTGATACTCAACCCGTATGGTCGAAATTCCTAGGCGACAAGACCATCGCTATGCTGCTGGGAACCCTAGGAGCCTATGCGATTTCAGCGAAGTACATCGGCCGCAACAAGCTGGAAGATTCCGCCGGTGAAGGTCTGAAATCTGCCGGTGTCGTGCTGCTGATTACCGGCGCTGGTGGCGCTTTCGCCAACGTTATTGCCACCGCTGGCGTGGGAGATTCGATCTTGTCACTGCTGAACACTGGCACAAGTTCCAAACTCGCAGCCATGTTCCTTGCTTTCACTATCGGTCTGATTTTCCGAGTTGCTCAAGGCTCGGGAACAGTGGCCGGCATGACGGCAATGACGATCATGGCCTCAATGGCGCCCGCTATCGGTATTCATCCGGTGTGGATTGCGCTGGCATGCCTTTCCGGTGGAAACTCGATTGGTCACGTCAACGATTCGGGCTTCTGGGTGGCGACGAATATGTCCGGGTTAACCGTCACCGGCGGGCTAAAAACCTACACCCTCGGTTCGTTCATCTCGGCAATTTTGATCTTCATTCAAGCGCTACTTGGCGCAATGATTATCGGATAACGAGCATACATACCGCTTAGGCGTGACCGTCAGAAAGACGATAAGGCGTCACGCAGATAGAGCAGTAAATCGCAATGGAGCTGCTTGTCAGGAAGGATTCCCTTTCGGCAAGCAGCTCCATTGCACTGTGTCTTGCGGTTATACGATTTTTTCTCGTCAGCAGCTTCGCTTTACTTTTCCGTCACGGTTCCCCGATGTGAGCGGGTATCCGTTTTAAGAACGGACGCGCTTTCGAGCTTTATATTTCGTCATCCCGCTGCGGCATTTTGTGATCGGTGCAGCAAAACTGAAAGATATTCAGGTTTATTCTTCAGAAGATGCAAAAGCCCAGGGTGCATAATGTCTAAGCACCCTGGGCTCGATGATTTTATTGCACCATCTAGCGGTGTTTTATGCGGCATCTAGCAGCGCCGTATCGCGACAGCCAACAATCTGGCAACGCGCACACGTGCTAAACGCCGGTGGGCTCGCTACTCCTCGGCCAGCCCAGTGCCGGGATCCATTGCCCGCTGCGAGCGTTCCGCGTCATCATAGTTCGCTTCACCCTCCGGCACAATTGAGGTCGGCTGCGCTAAACCGTCAATCTCTTCCGCATCCGGCGACGGCTGCACCGCAACCGGCAACTGGTACTCCGAATCATGCCCCGCGAAAGTGAAAGTCTTAGGAGTGGCACTCGCATCCACATCCACGACGATCGTCTGCCCCTTCGTGAACTCACCAAACAGCAAACGCTCAGAAAGCGCATCCTCGATCTCCCGCTGGATTGCCCGACGCAACGGACGCGCACCCAACACCGGATCGTAGCCGCGATCCGCTAACAACTGCTTCGCGTCTTCCGTCAGGACAATCGACATACCCTGATCCCACAAACGCGCACCCAACTTGGCAATCATCAGATCGACAATCTGCAAAATCTCTTCGCGCTGTAACTGCGGGAACACGATGATGTCATCGACACGGTTCAAGAACTCTGGCCGGAAATGATTCTTCAACTCCTCCGACACCCGCGACTTCATCCGCTCATACGAGGTGCGCGTATCGGCATCGAACTGGAAACCAGTTTGCACACCCTTCGCAATATCTTTCGTTCCCAAGTTCGTCGTCATAATAATAATCGTGTTCTTGAAATCGACGACGCGCCCCTGAGAATCCGTCAGACGCCCCTCTTCCAAAATCTGCAACAACGAGTTGAACAGATCCTGGTGAGCCTTCTCGATCTCATCGAACAGCACGACGGAGAACGGCTTACGGCGCACCTTTTCCGTTAGCTGACCGCCCTCGTCATAGCCGACATATCCCGGAGGCGCACCAAACAGCCGCGAAACTGTGTGCTTCTCGGAGAACTCCGACATATCCAAAGTAATGAGGGAATCTTCATCACCGAACAGGAACTCTGCCAATGCCTTAGCCAATTCCGTCTTACCGACGCCCGTCGGACCAGCGAAAATGAACGAGCCACCCGGGCGGTTGGGATCCTTCAAACCAGCGCGCGTCCGGCGAATAGCCTGCGACAACGCAGTAACCGCCTCGTACTGACCAATCACACGCTTGTGCAACTCGTCTTCCATGCGCAGCAACTTCGCCGACTCCGCTTCCGTGAGCTTAAAGACTGGAATACCCGTGGACATCGACAGCACTTCAGTAATGAGATCCTCATCCACCACCGAGACAACATCCAGATCGCCCTCTTTCCAGGCACGTTCCCGCTCCTGGCGCTTCTCGATTAACTGCTGTTCCTCATCACGTAACGAAGCCGCCCGCTCGAAATCCTGCCCGTCAATCGAGGCCTCCTTGAGACGCTTAATATTCGCGATTTCTTCATCCAGTTCACGTAATTCTGGCGGCGCAGTCATCTTCCGAATCGCTAAACGCGCCCCCGCCTCATCAATCAAATCAATCGCTTTATCCGGCAAGAAACGGTCATTAATATAACGATCAGCCAACATCGCAGCCGACTCCAAGGCCTCATCCGTGATCGTCACACGATGGAAAGCCTCATAGCGATCCCGCAATCCTTCCAGAATTGCAATCGTCTCTTTCACCGAGGGTTCATCTACCTGGATTGGCTGGAACCGACGCTCCAATGCCGCATCCTTCTCAATGTATTTGCGGTATTCATCAAGTGTTGTTGCCCCGATGATCTGCAACTCGCCCCGAGCCATCATCGGCTTCAACAAAGACGCCGCATCCAATGCACCCTCTGCTGCACCAGCTCCGACCAGCGTATGCACCTCGTCGATAAACAAAATAATATCGCCGCGCGAATTGATCTCCTTCAAGATCTTCTTCATACGCTCTTCAAAATCACCGCGATAGCGCGACCCAGCAACCAAGGATCCCATATCCAAGGAATACAGTTGCTTCTCTTTGAGCGTTTCCGGCACATTCCCAGCAGCGATAGCCTGCGATAGCCCTTCGACAACCGCCGTCTTACCCACACCAGGCTCACCAATCAAAACCGGATTGTTCTTCGTCCGACGGGACAGCACCTGCATAACTCGCTGCGTCTCCGTATGACGGCCAATGACTGGATCAAGCTTATTTTCACGCGCGGCCTGGGTGAGATTGCGACCGAACTGGTCAAGGATCGTCGAACCAGCCTTTTGACCTTCCCGCGGCCCGCCGCCACCGACGCCCACAGCTTCCTTACCCTGATAGCCAGAAAGCATCTGCGTGACCTGCTGACGAATCTGTTGCAGATCAGCACCTAGTTTCACCAAAACCTGAACTGCCACGCCATCTTGCTCGCGACACAAGCCCAAGAGCAGATGTTCCGTGCCGATATAGGAATGACCTAATTGCAGACCTTCCCGCATGGCATACTCAAGGACTTTCTTTGCACGTGGAGTAAAGGGGATATGACCCGTCGGCTGCTCTTGACCCTCACCAATAATCTCAATCACGCGCTCTTGAACAGCCTCGTAGGTGATCCCCAGAGATTCCAGCGCCTTTGCAGCGACGCCTTCACCTTCCTTAATTAGACCCAGCAAGATATGCTCCGTGCCGAGATAGCTATTCTTCAAGCTGCGTGCGGATTCCTGAGCGAGCACGATGACTCGCCGTGCACGATCGGTAAACCGTTCAAACAATGTACGACTCCTCGTCCAGATGATTGCCGCCTGGGCAGGTGCAGTCTACCCAGTGGTCCTTTCTTAACAGTAAACGAGGAGCTATTGAATCTACGGTGCTATTTCGCCGCAGGCGTGAGAAATTGCGGGTAAATCCGGAGCTTATGCCCAGCTACACCGCATGCAGACGATCAAATTTCCGCGTTAGCGCAGATCTCACCGGATCCCATCGCCCATTTAGACCTCGGCAATAATCGTCATCGGCCCATCGTTAACTAATTCGACGTCCATCATCGCGCCAAATTCTCCGGTATGCACCTCAACACCGTGTGCTCGCAAGGTCTGAACGAGCTGGTCAAAGAGTGGCTCAGCCACTGGAGCTGGCGCCGCATGAGACCATGACGGTTTACGCCCTTTGCGCACATCGGCATATAACGTGAACTGAGAAACGAGCAGCACCGGAGCGCCACTATCCTCAACGCTGACCCGATCCCGCGCGTCATCACTACCGCAAGGAGCACGCAACAGTTTCAACTGCGCGATTTTGCGCGCCATCTTCGCTACCTGCTCTGGGCCGTCCCCATGAGTGATACCAATAAGCACACACAATCCAGAACCAATCTGCCCTACAAGCCGCCCTGCCGGCTCTGCCAGCACATCTACCTGCGATAATCCTTGAGAGGAGGAGGGCATCCGTGCCACCGACGTCGCGAGCGCCCCACTACCGCTAGCACACTGAGTATCGCTATGCGATCCGCCAGTTTCCGGATACTGGTATTCCTCCGGCACATCGTCATGCACACGAACGCTGGCCCGCTTCACCCGCTGAATAACCGCTCGCATTACCAGCCTCCTCGCGATCCGCGCCCGCCACGGAATCCGCCGCGAGGCCCCAACCTTGAGCGTTCTGGACCCAGGTAATACACCAAAGCAATAATTAACAGCAAACTAATCCACGTCGCCCCCGGTATCCACAACGGGAGAAACCACAAGGCCGCATAAACTAATCCCCCGATCCCTAACAATCGCACCCAAAACTGTTGAGATCGGGACGCATTGTAGAACTGGGAGCGCGGGCGGGTGAGCGCGTCAGCGAACGCCAACGCAAAACAGGCCACAATAATCAGCGGTAACACCACGTTCAACAGTACCGAGAAAGTATGCGATATTCCGTAAATCAGCTTTCCGTGCACCACCACCAGGGTCATAATGTGCCTCCACAATCGCCGTGCGGCTTTCTCTCAGGCATATCACCTACATGCTCCGCCTGCTGCCTGGCTGATCCCTGCGCCATATCAGAACCAACTCGACCAATCCCCCGACGGAGATTCACACCCGGATGTTGCGGCAAGGACACCGACGACTTCCCATCCGCACTGACGATCACCTGCTGCGAGGCACAAAACTGCCCAACCTGCAGCACCGCCTCAGCACTGGTATTGCGTTTGATAAGCGCTAACGCAACTGGCCCCTCATCTACATCCCGTGCCACTGACGTCAGATAGCCGACGTTGCGATCTCCAAGAAAAACCGGCGTGCCCGGCTCCGGCAGATCACCGTCAGGCCCTTCAAGATATAGATAGGTCAGGCGTCGCGGCGGCTTACCAAGATTAACGAGCTTCGCCACCGTCTCCTGCCCGCGATAACACCCCTTATTGAGATGAACGGCCGTGCGTAACCAATCGAGTTCATGCGGTAAAACACCAGCATTCCAGGCACGATACGCCCCTGAATGCGCGCCGGCAGGCACCTGATCGCTCCCATGATCTCCCTCCACAGCCGAGGAATGATCTCGTAGCCGCGTATCAACCTCTGCGGCTAAGCGTGGCCGCCAATGCCGAATACGCAATGCTTCCCACGCCATCACCCCAGCCATCGGCATATTTTCTTGCCGACACCATTCACGCACATCCGCCTCGGCGATACCCGCTCCACGCATATCCCGCTGAGCCGCACCTGGCGTAGCATTTCCCAACTCAGCCCTAACCAGCGCAGAAGTCTCCACGTCAACTCCCGACCGAGGAATAACACATAGTATTCGTTGAACACCATATCCAGGATGGCGCTCATCGCTCACCCCGTAATGCGCCCCGCCGGCGCGTACCCGCGGCCACGAATCTACCCAGATAATCTGGCTAGCTCGCACCACAAAATCTGGTACTGCTTCGCGAGCACACATCACGCCAACAACATCGCAAGCCACTGGTTCTACCGTCACGCGCAACATAAAACGCATAGACTCCAGAAAAGACACCAGCCCCTCCGAGTAGCCATGATCGGTAATGAGCCAGGTATATTCCCCATCATCAACCACGCCAGCCGCATATTGAATATGCCCATGCGGATCAAGAATCAGTAACTCGCCACTCTCCCCAGGCACTAAAGATTCCATATCGCAGGTCGTGAGGTTATGTAACCATTTCGTGCGATCTACACCGCCCACCCGAATCACCTCGTGGTAGCTCAGATCGCACAATGCCCGCCCATCAAGCAACATATTCTGCTCGGCAAACGGATTGCCATAATGCGCTGGAACACCCAGCTCCTCGTCATACACCGCACCATTTACCGCCGACCTCGCATTACCCGTCAGCTCCGGAAAGACGCAGGACTCACCCGCTGGGGTACTTCCCCCGTCGGAAGATGATCTGGGTTGTGTTGCTGCCATCGCCCGACCTATTAGCTTTCGCTCAGATCTGCTGGCGTAGCGGAACTACGTGGCTCATCGCCCAGCTCGCCATCACTAAACTGGCTCGCTGGCGCGTCAACCTCATCATTAAATTGCCGCGATAACCGCCCTGCTAAATAGCTTCGCATGGGTGAGCCAAAGGCCTCCATGTCATAGGCGTAGAAGAGATCCGACGCAACATTTCCAGCAATCAGTTTGGCCCCATCAAGCTGCGCGCCGCTACTGGAACGCACAATCGTATCCGTAACCATCTGCAAACGCGGGCCGTTAATAAGCCCCACCCACAGTTGCGCAGTCCCGCTCGGAGCGGCAAGCATCGCTTCCAACTCGCTCGCCCCATCTGCACGCTTGCTCGCCTGCGGATTAACTCGCAGATAGCCAGTTACCGCGCTCCACAACCGCGCTTTCGTCAAGGAGTTGTACGTGTATTGCCCGGAGGCTTCTTTATCCACTGCTTCAGCCGGCTCATGCGCTAACCAAATACGAGACATAAGCCGCACGTATGGTCCGGCATCACGCGCGTCAATCGTCAATTCATGAAGAT
This sequence comes from Trueperella sp. LYQ143, assembly GCF_046599595.1. NCBI lineage: Bacteria > Bacillati > Actinomycetota > Actinomycetes > Actinomycetales > Actinomycetaceae > Trueperella > Trueperella sp. LYQ143. The sequence goes on from NZ_JBKIWR010000005.1 coordinate 122,198, forward strand.
ACGCCGCCGGTTCAATACCCTCGTATTCAAGGACGCCACCACCACACCACGAGTCAAGCAGCCAGGCAATCGGATAGTTTTCCGGCGCAAGATTTTCTGGAAGTCGAATAGCCATAGGGCTAGATTAAACGACAAACCAGGTCAACACCCAGCCGACAACGCCCACGGCGCAATGGACCGACACAGCTTTCGTCACCCCATGAATCCACGGTAACGGCGGGGAAACATTACGTAAGGCCCGACGCATAACCGCATACGCCACCGCCACTGCAATCCCACTGGCTATTCCTACCGCCCACAGCCAGCCTACATGCCGACCAAGCGGCATTTCCGCCAGCCCAAGACCACTCAACCCACCGACGATCGCGCCATTGAGAATTGCCAGAAGATCAGTGCGTGGCGAATCCACACAATAAATAATTGCGCACACCGCAATACTGACAGCTATCATCCATCCAACCGCAATGCCCGCGTTCGCCGAACTCACCCCGAGAAGATCATTCGTGCGCGGCAAATTCGCCCCCAGCGACACTTTTCCTGGCTGGTGGGTCAGCTCCCCAAGCCGAGCGACATGAATCCACAGCGACGCGCACACAATAAACAAAGCGCCAGCAGCACCAGCAGAAATATGCTCAATGAGTTTTCCTCGACCATCGCGACGGCACATCTGCCCGATAAATGAGGCGATAATCGCGCCCGCAGCAACCATCATCGTCGTATCAATCGACCCGAAATAGGCTGCCAGCACTGCACAAGGCAAGGTCAACAACATCACGATCCGAGTAACCCGACGGTTATCCAAACCCAAAAGCACCGGCCAGCCAGGAATGAGTAACAACCCGATGAGGCTCACGACAATAGCAGTGGCCCGAACCCCTAATCCCATGCCAAGAGCTAGCAAAAGTGCACATCCGACGCTAACTGCAGCCCACATGACAAGTGAATATTGGCCATGCCGAGGGCGCAATGGCGCCAGCGGATCAAAAACCTTCCCGATAGCGTTTCGCATGCGCACACCACGACCACCAGCAGCCGCAGAGGAATCCACGGCAACAGGGTGAGCCGCCAATCCTGCAGACACGGCAGGCGGAACGGCAGATTCTGGGTGGGCCGACAACGTCATATTCGTAATACTAATGCCCCAAGGACCACACCGACGAGCTGAGCACACCCCAAAGCCTGCGCGTGGACTCTACCAGAGCCGACGCAGATTGGCAGGCACAACCAGACACATACGAAAAACGTGCAGACAAGCACCGACGAAGAAAGAAAACGTGCGGTGCATAAACATGACATCTGCAGTAAAAATCAGTTACGCTGGCAACACGACACCGGATCGCGAAAGCCCCGGGCTCCAAATATTTGCCGCTACGAGCGGCCTTCGCGCCGACTGGCGCTCTCAGGTTCGGTGTCCATCCAAAAGGGGTCACACGCGAGTGTGACCCCTTTTGGATGAGATATGTGCGGTTAGCCAGTTAGTCTTTACTGGCTAACCGCACTCGCACTATCTGATAACCGCGCTCGTAGCGGCTGGCACTGCCACTTTCTACACCCAGCTACGTGCTACGTGCCGAAGCGAAAACCCGAACCCTGATCCCCATCAGCACAACCACATACGCACCTGCCCTACCGCGATTCGCCGCAGGGCACAGCGTTACCGATCTGCCACACTGATGGAGTTATTCGCGTTATTCGCCGTCACTACCCTCACCAGCCAGAACCTGTAGCACCCGCTCAATCCCCGCACGCACTGTGCCATGTGCGCGCTGAGCAGCAGCAACCACCTCGGCGGGATCCGTCGGCGCATCAGCAAAAGATAGATCAGAAACCACTGACATCCCACACACCCGCACGTTAAGAGCATGCAACATGATTGCTTCCATGATGGTAGACATGCCCACGCAGTCAATCCCCATGTGCGCCAAAATCTGCGTCTCCAAGCGCGTCTGATATTCTGGCCCCCGCAAAAACCCGTAGGAGCCCTGACGTTGGCACACCTGAGCGAGCTCAGCAGTCAAAGCACTATCCCACACACCAGAAATATCAACAAAAACGGGACCATCAAAGGGAGATACTCCGGCAAGATTAACGTGGTCGTTGACCGCAACCACATCACCCAACTCCCAATCACGCAAACATCCGTTGGCATTGCACAAAATCGCCGCACGAATTCCAGCCGCATAGGCAACTTTAGCCAACGCCGTAACCGCATCGACACCATGCCCCTCATAGACGTGCGTGCGCCCAAGAGCCACACCGACGCATAACCCCGTCCCTCCGGCATCCCGATAAATTCGGAATTCATCTGCATGACCATCAGCAACCGGAGCATAAACCGTCGGAATATCACTCAAAGCCAGCGTTTTCGTCGGTTCACCCCACGCACGGCCTAAAGTATCAGCCAATCCGGATCCCAGAACCACCAAAACATCCAATGGGCCTCCTGCCTGCTCACGCAGCCACGCACCACCTTCGCGGCTGTCCTGCGTCACTACATCATCGGCACACCGTGCAACACTCATCGTCGGTTCCTCTTTCCCGTCCATAGCAATCCATCCCTACATCTGCTTCGCCTACATCTGCTTCGCCTGGTATCCCCTGATTTCGCGCCCTTATTTCTCGGCCGTATCCGCCCTGACACGCACATTGCACACCGAACAACGTCCTCGTCGTTCAACCAAAACAGACCTATTCAGTGTAAACCTCCAAAGGAAGATATGGAGTACAATTTTGCCCACGCTACTGAGCGTATTCGCACACCGAAGATCCGACAGCACTCCGGATAAGGAGGAGGAAAAATGGAAAACCACGATTCTGCAGCAGAATCTACGGGACGTTCCGGTATTGAATTAACAGGCATCGAAATCGTCTCCGAAGAAGAGCGTTACGCCAAACCCCACCAGCTATTTTTGCCGTGGTTTGCCTCAAACATCTCAGTCTTTGGCATGAGCTATGGCGCCTGGGTACTTGGATTTGGTATCTCATTCTGGCAGGCAACAATTATGACAATCATCGGCGTGATCTTGTCGTTCGCTATCTGCGGCGTGATCGCGCTCGGCGGCAAACGCGGCTCGGTTCCCACCATGGTCATGTCACGTTCAGCATTCGGCGTGCAAGGCGCCAAAATCCCTGGCGTCATCTCCTGGCTCACCTCAATCGGTTGGGAAACCTCCCTTGCCATCACTGCTGTTTTGGCAACAGCAACCATCTTTGAGCGCCTAGGCTGGGTCGGCTCGGATCACACCGCCATCTCCATCATCGCCGCGATTATCGTTGCGGCACTCATCGTCCTTGGCGCAGTTGCTGGCTATCACATCATCATGAAGATGCAGGCAGTCTTAACCTGGCTGACGGGCATCACCACAATCATCTACGTCATTCTCGTCGTCCCATCCATCAAGTGGGACGTCCTATTCTCCGTTCCCTCCGGAACACTGCCAGCCATGATCGGCGCTATGACAATGGTTATGACGGGTATGGGTCTAGGATGGGTCAACATCGCTGCTGACTGGGCACGCTACCAATCTCGCGATTCCAAGGGCTCCCAGATCATTTTCTGGAACACCCTTGGCGGCTCTCTTGGGCCGGTCGTCCTGATTACCTTCGGTCTCATGCTGGCTGGTTCATCCCAAGATCTCTCTAACAACATTGGCATGGATCCCATCGGCGCCTTGGCTACCCTGCTGCCCACGTGGTTCCTCGTGCCATTCCTACTGACGGCAATCCTCTCGCTCCTTTCCGGCGCAATCAACGGTATTTATTCCTCTGGTCTGACGCTGCTGACCTTAGGTATCAAGGTGCCGCGTCCATTGGCGTCCTTGATTGACGGCGTTATCTTGACCTTGGGCACGGTTTACGTCGTGTTCTACGCACCGAGCTTCATTGAGCCGTTCCAATCCTTCCTTATCACCCTCGGTGTGCCCTTGGCTGCCTGGGCTGGTATTATGATGGCCGATATTACGCTGCGTAAGAAGTTCTACGACGAGTACGCCTTGTTCAACTCATCTGGTCGCTACGGAGCAGTGAACTGGCTAGCATTGGCCATCATTGGCGTGTGCTGTGTGGTCGGCTGGGGTCTGGTTATCAACTCCTACGCCGACGCTGCCGCATGGAACAACTGGCAGGGCTACCTGCTATTCCTTATCGGCGGCAAAGAGGGCGTTTGGGCATCCGGCAATATCGGCGTGATTGTTTCGCTCATCTTGGGATTCGGCGGGTATTTCGCCCTGTGCGCTGGTCGAGTTCGCCAGCAGGAAGCAACCCAGTCAGATGAGGGATCGCGGATCGCCAACTAATTGATTGAGCCCATGAGCCCAATTAACTCATTGATCTCAAACCCAATTGCCCACTGGATCGTTACGTGCCACCCATTGCTTGGCACGTAGCGGTTCACCTGGCCAGTTACACAAGGAATGAGCGAAGATCGCCAGCGGATAGTCAGGCTGGCTGGGAATCACCGATGAGTATTAGAAATCTCAGAATCGCTCATATAAGGGCGACGATCACCTAAGGATTGTGGGGAGGAAAGGGCTTACCCTTTCCTCCCCACAATCCTATGCGCAATCTCTAGGAAAAATTCGTTTTCTCGTTGTTCTCTTGCCCTTTTCTCGCCGCACTAGGTAGCGCAACTTCTCTCCCGATATTTTCGGAACCCCTCTTCTCACTCTCAGCCTTTTCCGCCACGCTTCCTGGGCTGACAGCCGAGGAGTGGCATACTTCCCGTCCACCCCCATTCGCAACATATCCAGGCAGATCATTGCGTTTTTAGCCGCGCGTATTAACCCGCACAGTTTTCCTTATGCAATATCTAGCTGAGGTGCTGCGCCGACTCGACAGCCTTCTCCCAGGCCTTTGCGTCATAATCCCTCGGCACATCTAATGCATCTGGTTGAAAAACCGGCTCGATAACGCGAATCATCCGAGCACCATCACGAGATGCCACTTCTAGGTAGCCATTTCGCCGGATGCGCGCAACCTGGCTCTCATAATCACGCATCGCTACAATCACCCACGAGCCCAGAGCGAGAACGGTGAAAAGGTTTATCATCGTCACGACGAACATCGTCAGATCCATCAACGCCCAGACGAACGTCAACGCCAGTAGCGCTCCCAATGCCGAGAACACAATCGTCAGCACTTTCGCCGCGAAATGCACCTTCGCGCCAGCGCGCAAAAAGACCAGCGAGGCCTCACCATAGGCGTATGCGCCAAGAATCGAGGAAAAACCAAAGAAGAAAATAATGATCGCTATCGGCCACGCCATCCACGCCCCCAAGCTCTGAGTAATCGCCGATGTCGTCAAATGCCCAGCATCGTCAGGGCTAAGAACAGTTCGATCGAGCAAACCGGAAGTCATAATAATAAATCCGGTGGCCGTACAGATCACCATCGTGTCAAAAAACACGCCAAGGGATTGAATCAGTCCCTGCTGAACTGGATGAGCAACCGTTGCCGTGGCAGCCGCATTCGGATTCGTCCCCATACCAGCTTCATTGGAGAATAATCCTCGGCGCAAACCATTCATTATCGCAGCCATAATTCCGCCCGCCACTCCGGCTGCGGCTTCCCGCATACCAAAAGCCGAGAGGAATACGTCGGTAAAGAATTGCGGAATCTGCCGGAAATTCACAGCAACGACGCTCAGTGCCACGACGAGATAAACCACCGCCATAATCGGTGAGATAAATTCCGTTGCCCGCGCAACGCTTCGCACCCCGCCAAGTAACACTAAGGCCGCAAGGATCGAGACAACCACTGCAGTCACCCACGCCGGAACATCGCGCGATGCCGCCATAACCTGTGCAATCGTATTGGATTGCACCATAGGCATAGCGACGACCATCGTGAACACCATGGCGAGAGTAAACACAATCGCCAACGATCGCGATTTCAACCCATAGCGCATGTAGGCCATCGGCCCGCCGCGGAACGTCCCGTCATGATGTGGGATTTTGAAGATTTGCGCCAGCGTCGCCTCCGCAAACGCAGTCGCCATCCCGAGGAAAGCCGCAACCCACATCCAAAATAGTGCGCCTGGCCCACCGAGAATCAGAGCTAAAGCAACGCCGGTAATATTCCCAATTCCGATACGGGTTGCCATTCCGATCGCAAAGGCCTGGAAGGAAGATATACCCCCATTTGCGCCTTTACGTGAACGCATAAGATAGCAAAACATCGCCGAAAAATGGCGAACCTGCAGAGCCCGCGAACGCAGCGTCAGATAGATACCCGTACCGGCCAGGCACGCGATCATGACATAGGTGTACAGCCAATCACTCACCGACGATAGTGCCTGTGTTGCCGGACCTGTCACCTCATGAAACCATTGTTGAATCGCGTCCAATGCTGTGTCCTTTCGTTAGGTGCGTGCCGCTAGGCGCATGGTTAACGTGGATACCTTGCCACAAAGTCAATGCCTCACTGTGCCCTGCTCACCATGTGACATGCCACCCCAAAATAGCTAATCGTCAGTAAAAACCAGAAATCGGTGGCGAACTTCAAAAAGGGAATGTGCCTTAAGTCTTTGCTCGGTTAATACATCGTGCCGTACTCTGGTTTTACGTAAACCATACCCACTGTTGTACATACGCAGAGGAAACTAACGCCCATGGGTAATTTATTTGGTCGCTTTAAGGGCCAGCATGAAGTTCAAAAGCTCCTTAATGAACAAGCAAACCATCTCGTCCGTGCCGCGGCCGCGCTCTCGGAACTGACGAGCGCCGATCCGGCAGCGCGCCCTAAGCTGAATATCCAGCTTCACGAAATTGAAAACGACGCTGATTCTGCCTCGCATCAGGTTCTCCAGGAGATTGGCACCAGCTTCGTGTTGCCCTTCGACCGCGGCGACCTTATCAATCTCACTGGTCAGATTGATAACTGTGTTGACATGATCGACGAAGCCGGCAATAACGTCGTGCTCTACAAGATCGAGGATCTTCCGGAGAAGATCTTTGAAATGACGGATATTATCCGTTCTTGCGCCGAACGTGCCGTCAACGCAGTAGGCAAGTTACAGCGCATCGACCAGTCCATTCGTTCGGAGTGGTTGGAGATTAACAATCTGGAAAACCGCGCCGATACGCTCTATCTCGATATGGTTGTTGAGCTGTTCAACTCTGACGCAGATGCGAAAGAGATTATTGTGCGCAAGATCCTGCTGGATTCCTTTGAAGCCGCAGTCGATTCATTTGAAGAGCTCGCCTCTTGGATTGAGCTCCTGACGTTGAAGGAGTCCTAAACGGTGGATCCGTTAGTAGCGATGGTCGTTCTCGTCGTCGTTATCTCACTGGTATTCGATTACACGAACGGTTTCCATGACGCCGCAAACGCAATTGCAACTTCGGTTGCTACGCGTGCTCTGACTCCGCGCGCCGCCCTGATGATGGCTGCCGGTATGAATTTCGTCGGGGCCATGCTCGGTACTGGGGTGGCAATGACGATCGGTTCGGGAATCATTGATACTCCGACGGGCACTTCTGGTCTTGTGGTTGTGCTCGCTGGGTTACTCGGCGCGATTTCCTGGAATTTGATTACTTGGTGGTTTGGTCTGCCCTCGTCATCCTCGCACGGTCTTATCGGTGGTTTGGCCGGTGCAGCGCTGGTGGTATCTGCCCCAGTACATTGGCCGGTCATCGGGGAAAAAGTCATTATCCCAATGTTCTTATCCCCGGTCGTCGGCTTCGTCTTAGCATTTTTGCTGATGACGTTGATTCGCACGATTTTTAAGCGCGCACCATATAAGACGACAATGAAGCGTTTTCGGGTGGCACAGACGATTTCCGCCGGTGCGACCGCTCTCGGGCATGGCCTACAGGACGCCCAAAAAACGATGGGTGTTATGGTGTTGGCCCTGGTTGCAGGCGGTTTCCACGACGGCAAATCCGTACCGATCTGGGTCATGATGTCGGCTGCTGGGGCAATCTCCTTTGGAACGTATGCCGGTGGTTGGCGAATTATGAAGACGCTCGGCACAAAGATCGCTGATCTTTCCCCCGCACAAGGATTCGCTGCGGAGTCGGTGGCTGCGTCGGTTCTCTATGTGATGGCCTTTGCGTTCAAAGCGCCCATTTCAACCACGCATACCATCACCGCCTCGATTATGGGTGTGGGAGCAACGAACGGTAAGTCTGCCGTGCGTTGGGGAACTGCCTCGAATATCGTCGTCGCGTGGTTCATTACTTTCCCTGCCGCCGGCGCGATTGCAGCAGTGTTCTGCTTTATTTTGCACCTCTTTATTCACTAGGAGATGCTTTGTGTTGGGGCGGCCGTCACGCAGGAAACGTGGCGGCCGCTTCGCTATATGTGCTTAGAACCGCTGGCTGTAAACGCACTCGCGATAAAGCTCAATAAGCATGCTAATGCTAAATGCCTCACTGTTAATGCTCTGGGGTAAAGGGTTTGGGGCTTGTAAACCCGTAACTGTGAGATCTCTTGAGATAGGGCGCTCCGATGTAAACGCGCCTATACAGACGCGCGATATGAGAATGGTAGCGGTACGTATTGCACAAAATAAATGAAATAAATGCAGGCTGGCTCCCTGGATAAACAGTAGACCTTCGGATAAATAAAACGCCTTACATACGTAACAGCTCGTTTAGATACATAAAAGCTTGCTTAGATAATTAATAGCTTGCCTTAATAGATAACGACTGCCCCTGCTTGCCCTAGGGTTTCTTCATCTGCACGACGTTATTCGTTGTGGGTGTGGGCGCATATACGAGTATCCAGCCAGCTATAAATCGGATTGCCAGCACCTGCAAACCCGATAGTTGCGGTATCTCCCGCCATCGCTGTTTGCCATACCTTTCAATCTGAACGCTACCGCTGAAAAAGTTGCTTTCCTCAGCTCCCGACGCTGTGGGCTCTGTCTGCTCTTCTGCTCAGCGTTACCTACTTCCCTGTTTGGCCGCATGAATCGGCTGGGCGGAAACGTTCCACCGCAACAATACGTGGCTGTGATTGCGATGGCAGGGTGTGTACGACGAGCACTTCTGCGGTTTTCAACCACGGATCGTCTGCAGGAAAGCGTCGGCGAATCGCGGGTTTAGCGTAACGACCAAGAATATCGAGTATCGCTGGCAAAGTTGGGCGATGTACGCATGCCGCAAGGGAATCTCGCGTACACATTATTGTTTTGATCTCGTTAGTAAAGGCGTCAGGATGGTGAAGATACGCCGTCTCCGTCAGGGCTGGGCACTTTCGCAATACGATCCGAGAGCTGCGCGCATAGCTACGCAGGGTATGCGCGCAGCGTTTCCACGGCGATGTAACGAGATCACGCACCCCATACGCACTGAGGATTGCACTTACTCCCGCTGCACGTCGTTGCCCAGAACGGGTCAGTGGCCGGTCGCTTTCTTCTCCTGCCCACGATGCACATTTACGGGCGCGGGCATGGCGCACCCATATTTTCACGACGTATTCGGCAGCGCCAGCGTTAATCGCGGCAACTGCCTTTTCTAACGTGGTGCGATCTGCGGCAGTTGATAGCTTCTTCCGAGCCGTTCGCACATCACACCATATAACCTTATCTACCTCGGAACGCGGAGCGCGTTTTATCGCTGGTCGCGCCCGTAATAGGTGGGATTCGCTCAGCTCTTGCGCCAGCCAATAACGCACCTCTTTACGCTTGCCACCCGGCAGGCGATAGCGTTGGACGTCAATCGGAATACCCAGCACAATATCAACGCCGGTTTCTTCTTTGATCTCGCGCACGCAACACTCTGGCAAGGTCTCCGCACCTTTGACCTTGCCTTTGGGGATGGACCAATCGTTCCACGTCGGGCGATGAACGAGCAGCACCTCAATCTTTCTTCCTCGCCGACGCCAGACAATCGCTCCCGCAGCTCGAACGGGAATTCGCACTGGCTATTCCTTATCCATGATCGCTATTTCTCACACATGGTCTGCGACGCTTTGCCGCGCTCGTGCCATCAGATAATCCTGCAGATGGCCAAGTTTATTGCCAGCCGCGTCATGGGTAACGTGCTGCCATCCTTCACTGGTCATATGCCAAGATTGGACCTCGTCTGAGCAGGCTCGTCGGACAAGATCAATAAGGAATTCTTTATGTTCTGGATCAGTAATGCGCACTAGCGTCTCAATTCGCCTATCCAGATTTCGGTGCATCAAATCTGCCGATCCGATCCATACCTCTGGATCGCCGTCGTTAGCGAAGGCGTAGATCCTGGAGTGCTCAAGGAATCGACCCAAGATAGATCGAACCGTGATGTTTTCAGATAGCCCCGGGATCCCCGCTCGCAAACAACAAATTCCGCGAACTTGAATCTCCACCGGCACCTGCGCCTGCGAGGCTCGATATAGCGCGTCAATAATGCGTTCATCAACGATTGAATTGCACTTCAATCGCACCCACGCATCCTTTCCAGCTTTCTTATTCTCGATCTCGCGCTCAATGCATTCAATTAATCCGGATCGGATCCCAATTGGCGCAACCATGAGGCGATGGAACTTTGCCTTTGGCGCATATCCAGAAAGCTGATTGAACAGTCGCGTCAGATCTTGGCCGGTATCGCGATCACAGGTAAACAGACCAATATCTTCGTATCCACGTGCCGTCTTGGGATTGTAATTTCCTGTTCCGATATGGCAATAGCGACGCAAACCATCTGTTTCCTGGCGAACAACCAGGGCAAGTTTGCAGTGAGTCTTTAACCCGACGATCCCGTAGACCACATGAACGCCAGCTTGTTCTAATTTTCGCGCCCATTCGATGTTGTTCTCTTCATCAAAACGTGCCTTAATCTCGACGACAGCCAGCACTTGCTTACCTGCGTTCGCTGCACGAATCAGAGAGTCAACAATTGGGGAATCCCCCGAGGTTCGATACAGAGTCTGCTTAATAGCTAAAACCTTAGGATCTTCCGCTGCCTGCCGGATGAATTGTTGCACCGAAGTTGAGAATGATTCATAGGGATGTTGAACCAGGATTTCGCGACGGCGTATCGCTTCAAAAATATCCGGCGTCTGCGCAGTTTCCACCTCAACGATGCCACGAGCCGTCACCGGAACGAATTTCCGGTATTTCAGTTGTGGCCGGTCCAAATCGTGAATGACGTTTAAGCCTGTTAAATCCAAAGGTGGCGGCAGATGTAAGACGTTATCATCACGCACTCCAAGTTCGCGCACCAGGAGGGAACGTACCCGATCCGAGATATTTTCATCGACTTCTAGCCGCACAGCCGGACCAAAACGCCGCCGCAACAGCTCGCGTTCTAAGGCTTTAAGAAGATTTTCTGCGTCATCTTCTTCTACCTCCAGATCCTCGTTGCGCGTTACCCGGAACGTCGAGTATTCCACGACGTCCATCCCTGGGAACAGCGACTGCAAATGCGCGCCAATCACCTCTTCTAACGGAATATACGAGGTGTTGCCGTGCTCGTCAGTCGGGACGTCTTCTGGACGATATGGCCGACCCTCAGAATCCACTGCAATAAAACGGGGAAGCAATGGGGGAACTTTTACCCGAGCGAACAGCTCTTTATTCGTCTTTCGATTACGGACCAATACCGCAAGATTTAATGACAATCCTGAAATGTATGGGAAAGGATGCGCCGGATCGACAGCCAGCGGGGTTAATACCGGGAAGATTTGTTTACGGTAAAACTTCGAGAGCCGTTCTTGTTCGCTCTCCCCTAGCTCATCCCAATGGCGAATAACAATACCGACGGATGCCAGCTTCGGTTGAATATCATCGCGGAATACTCGCGCATGGCGCTGCTGCAATTCTTGTGTGCGCGCAATAATCCCATCAAGTACTTGCCGAGGAGTTAGCCCCGAGGCTTTCGTGACGGCCATCCCCGTTGCAATGCGGCGCATAAGACCAGCAACTCGAACCATATAAAATTCATCGAGATTCGAGGCAAAAATCGCGAGAAACCACGCTCGTTCCAGAATATGCAAATCTGGATCTTCGGCTTGTTCCAAAACGCGCTCATTAAACGCAAGCCAGGATAATTCTCGATCGAGAAAGCGCCCTTGTGGTAGATCGCTTTGGCAGTAGACGTCCTGCTCATGTTCAACTTCGCGCACAGCTTCTTCCGCCTCTTCGATCAGTTCCTCAGTAGTGACCGGCGTACCCATCCGAATTTCCTCAGCAACTCTAGCTCGTAGATTCACAATCTCAGGAGCCCCAGAAGCACTGTAGTAGTCGGTACTAGCTTCCTGATCGGGTATTCTGATGTGATCTGAGCGGTCTGCCTCGCTCCACTCGATTTTCTCGTCACTCACTGCTGCCTACTTTCTCCGATTAATTCAACTGACCGCTATCCAGCAACTGCTCAGCCTGCCAAAACTCTTGACTAGTTCGCAGCATTGCCGTATCCCGACGGGTTACTTCCGTAGCAAGCGGATGCCCGTCATCATTAATCCATACGGGCTGAACACGCCCAATAAAATCCGTGAAACGAGCCGAGATATGTAATACCTGGGCGAAGTCACCAGTATAGTTTCCCTGAAATACCTCCGCCCAGGACTGATATACCTCGTTAGGCCCAGCGACGAGATCTTGTTGCTGCCCACTATCTTCCCGCATAGCGCATCGGGCAGCAGCAAAACGTTCCCGTGCTTCTAGCGGGAAACGCCGTAGCCATTCGTGTAGCAAGTACCCCCGCCATAAAATACCTGGGAGCGAATCTTCCGGAGAATGTACCCACGACTCAGCGAGCACATCAATACCTTCTGACTGAATGAGATCGACAATACGAGTGATAACCTCATCAGGTTCTTGACGGAGAGAACCGATGCGAACAATAGCTTGCGCTGAAGTATGTGCCAGCTCAGAAATTGCTGCGGTATCAGCCTCACCTTCAATTAGCTCAATCTGCTCCGGAGTTAATTGCGCAGGGCGACGGGGTCGATTCATCTTGCCTCCATTTCCTTACCTGTATTGTCTAACACTTCCCACACGGATGGAATACAATTCCGGCGAATTCCCCAGTGTTGCGGCGCAGTGCGCGCAACACCAGGGGATTAACGACGAGCTGAGATTCGGATTGCCGCCGCACCAGCGCCAAGTAAGGCGAGGGCTACTACCCCGATCAGCAGTGTTGCCGATCCAGTGCGCGACAATCGAGGAGGAACATTGGGAGGCAGCGTTACCCGCTGGGCTGCATCCTGAAGATCTCGATGTGCAGCGACCAACACGCCTTCAGCATATATCTCTTCAAAGACGACAACCGCATCCCCGCTCACTGTTCGCGCATCAAATTCCACATTGATCTGCGCACACTGTTGGGGATCATGAGGCTGAAACACTGTTTCTTGCACATCTCCTGCACTGTTCCTGACGAGTTCACCGCGCTCATCAACTAACCAGGTACGGACTGTGTACTGCGCTCCCGGAACGAAAGCCCCACTTGTTTCGCAGACGGTGTCAGTAATCACTTGCCCGGCAGCTCGCGCTATCTGCCCAGATAGCGCGGACGCTGTGGTCTGCAGCGCGCTGACGGGCAGCGTTTGTTTTTCATTGCTGAGTTCTCGATGGGAAGCAACCTCTTTTCCGTCGTGATACAGGCTCTCCATAGCGACGATATGATGCCCGGCTAAGGCACTGGCGTCTACAACAAAACTGACGTCCACACATCCGGAGGATTGCTCTGCCTGCAGGGTAACTCGGGACGTATTCGCTTTCCCATTGCTATCGGTTAGTGCTGCTCCCGTATCGCGATCATATAATTCACCAACAATCTCATAGCTAGTACCTGGTGTTACATTCAGATAGCACACCTGATCGACTACCGGAATATGATTGAGCGCCGGTATCGGTAACCGAGTGTTGTGATAGCGCAAGGTGGTATGCAAACGTGGCTCCTTGCCGATAGTGAACTGCTCTGTGGTATCGCTAACCGAAGAGCGGAAAGGAGCAACGCGGCTATCCCCAGCAAATTCCGTTACAAAAACATACGTACCCACTACTGGATTACCTTGCTCATCGGTGCGTACCCGAAACTGCGGCGAGCCACTCGTGGGATAGAACCCATTACGTGCCGGAATCTCAACTTCGGCAATCTTTTCAGCGTGTTCTATGTTTTCATCGCGCACTTCCACGCCTTCGGGGAAAAAGAGGAGGCGTTGAGTCAGCGTGGCAACGTCTGGGGTGAAGCGCTCATCGCCGGAAAATGATCCATGATCCTCCGGAAAACCGCTAACCCAAATATCATCAACCAGGTATATCCCTGATTGAGTTGTGCGTATCGCCGCAGCAGTATCCACTTCAATACGACGGTGGTGCGAAACAGTTTCCTCAGCCAATCCATAGTGATCCGACCAATCGCCATGAATATATGGCTGACTCTGAGCAGGTTGATCGGCGTGGACAACCCGCCAAACTACCGTGGCAAATCCTGGAGGTGCCCCCGTGAATTGCGCAGAGATCTCCCCTGGCCCAACCGCCGTCACATGTTGCACACCAATTACCTGTGCCGCTGCTGGAACATCTGCGGTTGCAGTAATCGGATGATCGCCAATGTAGTATGCAGTTGCTTCATAAACTACGGGAACTGGCGCCCCACCGACTTCTAACCATTGCCCACTCCCATAATGCGGATCAGCCTGAGCGGTGAACACGTCAACAAAGCTGCCATCTGTGCTGATTTTATCGACGTGTGAGACGCCAATTGGCTGAAAATCATATCGCACTGACCAGCTATTACCGGAGACGGTAACAAAATATGGATCAGATAGTTTGGGCAGTTGCACGGTGACTTGAGTATTTGGGTTACCTAATTGGCTCAGATAATCGAGATCACCGGCGAAGGTGGTCTTGAGATTAACTCGCCCTGTTCCCGTTGCCCGCCACTCCAAGTTCAATGGCTGATCTGCCGACAGACCGGACCACGTCTGTGTGCCCGTCGCGCTAAATACCGCTGGACCTTCCATCGTTACCGTCAGGGCCTTGCCTGCGAGATACTGCCCATCGGCATTTTGCACACCAATACCACTAACCTGCCCGTTAAGAGCATCTGCGTTTCCTCCGATACCTGGCTGGTAGTTGATCGCCGCACTCTTTCTCGCTTCCGCGGCCATTTGCATAGCCTGGGTATGCAGTGCCGGGGCAGTCTTTTTCACTTGCGCCACAAGATAATCCACTGCTTCTTGAGAGCTTTGCACAGAGGGATCTGTTGTCTGCTCTAAATTCGCGTGAATCACATATGACAGTGCTGACTGTATTCCGCTATCGCGTGAGTATTGATATTTTGCCATTAGCCAGGCAAGCTGTGCCGTCGTCATATCTAATTCAGGTGGACCCCACATCTGCGAATCACGCAGAGTCGCAATCGTAACGCTGTCATGGATGCCAGGCTGATTTTTTGCCATATCTGTGCAGTAAACCGGATTGTCATTTCCAGAGCCTACTGGCGGGGCGATAGCCCCTAAGCGAATCCAGCCACCATCATCCGTTCGCCATTTTTGTTGCGATCCTGGGAAGTATTCCTCGGCATACGCGCTGGGCATCGTAGCGAGATAACCGATGACGATACTGAGCATGATGAATCCTGCTGCTAGTATCCTCGTCGCTTTCCGCTGTACTGGCTCAAGTGTGTGATTTGTGGACATCACGCAATGATTCCTCTCTCGTCTTTCCTCTCATGTGGCGAGGGGCACCCATTCTTCGAGCACCTCCTGCACTGTCGAGATCGTTCCATGCGTGTTTCTCTGCAGTTTTTGCTTTCCACATACGCCGAAATATCCACAACACCAAAACACAAACAAAAGAGAATGTTTTTGCTTTCCATCGCGTTCGATACGATTACATTCAAAGAACACCGCTTAAGAACAGAGCGAGAACCCATGCCTGCCATGATTTTTCACACCGCCTACCCCCTGAACCGCAAGGCGGTCGGCGCTTCCGGACTGCGCCCAGTCGCCATGCGCGACGCCTTCGAAGCAGCCGGATACACCGTATTCGAGATCACCGGCTATGCCGCCGAACGCAAACAACGCATCGCACAACTGCGTAAAAAGCTCGCCGCCGGGCAACACTTCGAGTTCCTCTACTCAGAAAACGCAACCATCCCCGCGATGGTGACCGAACCACGGCACTTCCCACCGCATTTTCTCCTTGATTTCTCACTATTCCGCCTCTGCCGCGCCCACCATATCCCCACGTCAGTTTTCTATCGAGACGCCTACTGGCGCTTCCCGCTCTACCGGGAACACGTCAAAGAACCACTGCGTTCCATCATGAAAGCGACCTACCGCTACGAACTGCGCGGATATGACGCATACGCCGACGTACTCTTCCTGCCGTCACGCGAAATGATCCCCTATCTGCCTCCCATGCGTTCAGCCCGCTGCATCCCGCTACCACCCGGCGCCTCCATCATTGACGACGGATCAATCATCGGCGATGCAGCCACAGCGACCTCCCTCGTCAGCACCGATACCACTACGCCCGCAGCACACACCGCCACACCATCAGCCCACAAAACGCTCAACATTTTCTATATTGGCGGCCTCGGCGGGCACTACCGCCTCCTGAACATGGTCCACGCCGCCGCCACCATCCCAGACATTCACTTCACCATGTGCGTTCCCAAAGATAACTGGGAACGCTGCCAAGACGAATACCACGAGGTATTGAGCACCCCAAACATCACGCTGATTCACGCCTCTGGTCCGGAACGCGACGCCTTATACGCCACAGCCGACATCTGTTACGTCCCGATGGAGCCACATTCCTACGGAGCCTTCGCCGCCCCGCTCAAGCTCTACGAATACATCGGGCGCGGCAAGCCGATTATTGCTGTGGATAACACCGTCACCGCTAACGTCGTCACCCATAACGGCATTGGCTGGACCACAGAAAATTCCGCCGCAGCCTTGAGCGAGCTCATTCATTACCTCCTCGCACACCCTGACGATGTGCAGGAAAAACGCGAACAATGCCGACGTATCCGCAACGAACACACCTGGGAACGCCGCGCCCAATACGTCGCCGAAATTCTCACGCAAAAATCCCAGTAACTTGGGACGTGGATACATCCGCGCATATATCCACACCGGCATGCGAACCGTGGCGCACAAGCACACACCCAACGCATAGAATATCTGCGGTTCTCTCTGCGCTCCGCGGTTGCCTGCCTAGTTAACGCGCCACGCCGGCAAAACACCAGAGCCCATCAAGGCACTACCGCGCACACCTGCGTATATCCACACATCCAGCTACTTTTCGCCTAACACCTCTCGGTACACTCGCTCCACAGCCGCGAGCGCCACCTCAACACCATGCCGCTCCATAACCCATTCGCGCCGCAATAAAGCATTATCAGGAGAATCAGCTAACACATGATCCCCCGCGCAGATCGCCTCAACCAGATTCGCAATCTGCTGCGGATCACGGGCCGTCAAGCCGGTATGCGGCCACAGCCGAAAATCCCCAGGCATCACATGCGGATATTGCACCGACGAAGGAGCAGTGCGAACATCCACCGCCGCAATCGGCGCACCCTCCACACTGGCCGCCGCAACCAGTGGCCTGCCCAAACTAAGCGCCTGATAATCCGTCATGGTCAACAAACTGAATTCCACCTGCCCGACGACCACCTGCGCGCTCGCCAACAACTGCGCAAACTCCGAGGGGGCGCAATGCGGGAAAAGCCGAACCCCAGCGTTGCGCGCCTGCGCAGTATGCGTCCCCCAGTCAACCCCCACTACCTCATATCCACGTTCCACAAGCTCGCGAGCTAAAGGAAGCAAAACATCTAAACCTTTGGTGAGATCCCAGCGAGACGAAAGAAAAATCCGCCTCGGAATGACGGGCGCAGGCGGCGCTGTTACGTACTGTGGAGGAAGCGGATTGGGCAGCCAACGCGCATCCGGACGTACCGGACGCACCCACTCCAAAAGATCCGGCGTCGCACACACCACCGCGTCGGCACGCTCCAAGGTTCGTGAAATCACATATCGCAATCCCGGACGCTGCCAATCTTTGCGAACATCACTACCGTGCAGATGAAGCACCAGCGGGATTGATCCCCAACCGTAATAGCCATTCGTGGCGTAATGCAGATCAATAAGATCGGCCTGATGGGCAAAACGAGAAAACCGTTCAAGATCAACCAGGCGCGAACCGAGAACCCGCACCGGGCAGCCACGACCTGCAGGAATCCGGTGCAATGCCCACTGTTTTCCACTCTGCCGAGCATGAGCGACGAGCGTACTGGGCACATTAGCTACCTCGTTAATATGCAAGATCCGCGTCTGAAGACCATACGACGACATCTTCTCCGCCCCTTCCTGCTCCGGTCACGCCACAGCTCACGTCACACAATGCGCTCCAATGCGCCAGGCCCAGACGAACCACCGCGCAACCCGATCCGCGCTATCTAGCTGACGCGCACCACCCGATCATCTTTATCGTAATAGAGCTACCTCGCACATACGACACATGGCACAACAAGAAAAATGGGCGCGCAATGCAGGTACCATATTTCATGCCTGCATTGCGCGCCCGAGAGAACATCCCGTTTACAGTTCCACCGTCACTAACGTATCTAATGCGGCCTGCAGAGCACTTTGCACTGCACGATCCACAATCTGCCGATCCGGCTGATAATCCGTCATCGCCTCGTCATTATCTTTCAACGGATTACCGTCAATAGCGACCAAAGCCCCCGCACGCACTCGGTGCAAACCACAAATCGTGAACAGCGCAGCCACTTCCATTTCCACCCCGACAGCTCCAGCGTCACGCCACAACACCTGCTCATTAGGCAAGACCGGCGAAGGATAAAACGAGGCCATCGTCGCTAACACCCCAAAATGCACCGCCAAACCCGATTTCCGCGCCTGCCGTTCCAGCTCCACCGCCACATGAGTATCAGACACTGCCGGATACTCCAACGGCACAATCCGCTGGCTCAAACCATCAGCCCGAACCGCCGCAGTAGCCACCACAATATCGCCATCAACCACATCATCTTGTAGTCCGCCAGCAGTCCCCGAACGGATAACGAGCTGCGCCCCGCCACGGCACACCTCCTCAAAAACAGCAGCCGCCCCACACGCGCCCACACCGTGGGAAATAACCGTGATCGGCACACCATTCCAGCTACCGTTAAAACTCCAGTATTCGCGGTTCTTCGCCAATTCCTGCATATCGTCAAGCATGCTCGCCACACGCTGTGCCCGCGCTGGATCGCCAACCACTAAAACGCGCGGGCGCAAATCCTTCGTTATCACCCGCGTTAACGGCAGTACCTCGTCTGCTTTAGTCCGTACCAGCTCCATTTTCCTCGTCCCTTCCATCATTCCTTGCCTATCCGCAACGCTTCACACCCTCATCTAACATCCATAAGGCGTACCGCTACCAGGCATTACAAATCTGCGAAATACCTACTAAATATCTGCTAAAGCCTCATGGCATGGGCAGCTCGGATCAACCACAACCGCGTCAACGATGGCCGCCAACGCCGCCTTAATACGCGGCTGAGCCTCCGCCACACGACGCCAAACCATGCCCGCCGTCACCGGCTCATCTTGTAAGCCCTCAATACCCGCATCGAGATCAGAGACGAAAGACAAATTGAACACGCACATCCCTGCCTCACGCGCAAGCGTCGTCTCCGGATGTTGCGTCATAGAGAGCACCGAGAACCCTAACTGCTGGAAAACCCGTGATTCCGCCCGAGTAGAAAAACGTGGACCTTGAATAACAACCGAGGTTCCCCCGTCATGGAACGTCTCGTTAAGCGATTCCAAAGCCGCAACACCCGCATCATGCATACGAGGACAATACGGATCAGCAAGCGAAACATGGACGACCTGCGGGCCGGTAAAGAACGTCGATTCGCGCCCCCACGTCCGATCATAAAATTGATCCGTGATAACAAAATCTCCCGGCTGATAATCAGCTCGCAAAGATCCGACGACGGAAGACGTAATAAGGGTCGTCACCCCCAGCTCCTTTAATGCCGCAATATTGGCACGATAGTTAATCATATGAGGTGGCACGGCATGAGATTTACCATGACGAGTCATAAAGGCCACCTCTTTCCCGCCGATCCTCCCCAAAGAAATCTCCGATGAAGGCGTCCCATACTCCGTATGAACCACCCGATGCTCTGGCTCGTCTAATAACTCATACAGCCCAGAGCCCCCGATAATCCCAATCTCAACCACTGTTTTCTCCTTCACATGCACCACAGACGCATAGCTAAACGCGCCATTTTCACGCCCACACCATCACCACGCGGCAACGGCTGACATCCCACCATCAACAACCAGATCATGACCAGAAATAAAACTCGCCAAATCAGAAGCCAGGAACACGCACGCCTGCCCAATATCATCCGGAAAAGCCGTGCGTTCCAGCGGTACCGCCGCCATCCACGAGCCATAGCCTTGCGGCCACTGCTCGGCTAAATCACCCCGATCCACCAGACCCGGCGACACCGAATTCACCCGAATTCCGTACTTACCCAGCTCTAATGCGCCACTGCGGGCATACATCTTCACACCCGCCTTCGCCGCGTCATAGTGCGAATGATTCTTCGCCGGCAACGACGCCTCAATCGACGCAATATGAGTAATCTGCCCGCCTTTCCCGTCGGCACGCATCAAGCGCGATACCGCCTGAGTGACGACGAAAGTTCCCGTCAGATCCACATCTACCGTCTGTTCCCACGTGGCTTTATCCATTTCCTCCATGGCACACAGCGGCTGAATCCCAGCGTTATTCACCAGGACGTCGATCCGCCCAAAACGATCCGCCACCGCCGCCGCCACGGCCGCCATCTCGGCTTCACTGCGAATATCACCCGTGACGTTCATCGCCTGCTTACCGCTGTCACGCAACCGCGCAACCATCTGCTCTGCCCGCTCGCTCGGACCAATAGCATGAACCGCAATATTGGCACCTGCCAGCGCGAACTGACGGACGATGCCCTGGCCCAAACCGCCGTCTGCGCCTGTGACGAGTACCGTCTTTCCTGAAAGATCAATCATGAGTTCTCTTCTCCGTTACACTTCTGTTTTCTTCCCGCGCCATGAGAAATGCCGCTATTTCACTTTGCATTTCGCGCACCTTCGCGCCTATGGCAAACGGGCGTCCCTATTTTCGACCTCGCGCACATCATCCCTGACCACGCTCACATGCCGATTCGTCATTTAAGAATTGCGCCGATGTGCCGGCCTTATCCACCGGCAGCTCAGCCTAATTTTCGCGTCAACCTATTTGTGGATAAGCTCCACGCCCTCCGGAAAATGCGACGTCGTATCCCCAAGCAGCAGGGCTCGGTACGTGTTCTTTGCCGCCTGTTCCAACAAACATGCGCGCCGGTAGGCCATCGCCAGATCGTCACCGAGACACGAACAGCCGTGATGTTCCAAAATCACACAGTTATGCTGCTGGGCAGCCGCTGCCGCCGATTCTGCCAACTCATCTGAAGCGTTAGGGGCGTAAGGAACCTGCCCATAACTCTTGACGTACAAGGCATCATCAAGAGTAAAAAACCGAATCTTCTTCCCGATAGCACTCAGCAACACCGCGTACTGCGGATGCAGATGAATAACCGCATTAACATCTGGCCGAGCCACATACGTTCGCTCATGGAGTTTCCACTCCGAGGAGGGATTACCCGTCGGCCATCCGTCACAGCCTAATTCCACTTCGCAAAAAGAGTCCGGCGTCAATGCGTCAAACCATGTTCCAGACTTCGTCACGATGAAGCTATTGCGCCGTTGCGGGTGACGAACGGAGATATTTCCGCCTGAGCCTAACACCAGCCCAGATTCTACTGCTTTCTTACCTATAGAGATCATTGAGTCGATGAGCACATCGACGTCACAGCTCGCCATTGTTATCCTTTTCGTTTTCTCATCAGCGAGAACTCGAAGAAGCTCTCCCTGAAGAATGTCCGTGAATAAAAGACAGGAGTGCCCTCGACGGTGAAATGCAGTTGATATAACCCTAAGAATGATTCGTAGCGCGCTTCCAGATGGAGTCCGAGATCTTCCCCAACCACAGCGTGAATCCCCGTATCAGCATAGGCAATCGGATACCCGATGGATTCCAAATATTTGAATAGGGATCCCGCTAAGGTGTCGACGTGGAAACCTTGCGGAAAAATATCGGCTCGCAAAATATCGAAAGAGATCGCCGCCATCGCGCCATCAGCTTCCACCTGACGGCGTGTTTCGTACACCAGATCATCTTCTCCAATGCCAAAGCGCCGCGCATCGACCTCACCAGCCGGGCGCGAACGCCGAGCCGTGTAGTTCATATACGCTTCCATTCCAGCATTGACGATAATGTCCGTCATTGAGGTCAGTTCGGCAATATTTGTTGCCACCGACTGCCCCATTTGTGTGACGTAAGATCCCACACCGTGTTTGGTGACGACCCATCCTTGAGTTGCCAGCTCTTGGATCGCGGTCCGAATCGTCCCGCGCGCCACCGCATATTCTGCGGCAAGCCCAAACTCAGAGGGAAGCGGATCGCCTGGTTCCCATTCTCCGGCCCGAATCCGGCTGCGAATGTCATCCGCCACCACGCTCGAAATCTTCTGCCGTTTGACGCGCTTGACGCCCGCAGCCGCAGAAAATGACGAGTGCTCTGATGGTCGAGACGACATGTGTAACCCTTCCTTTTTTATCTGATTATGCATACCTTAGCGGAATTACCGCTATCTACGTAGGATTACGTGAACTTTTCTTCGACGAGGTACTCAGGCGCAATAACCGCGCATCGCGCCCGATTCGATACATAGTTATTCGACCGGCAGCAACCTCCGAATCTCGCATTCATATTGCGGGTATTGTGCTATGAGTTTCTCCGTCGCCAACTCGAAACCCTCCGGAGTGTAGCCAGGAGCCATCGTTGTGCCCACTAGCGTCCACGAGCCGCTCGAACGCGATCCTTGCCAATATCCTGCTGGCACAACCAGTTGGGGGACCTGCCCTGCTGGCAAATCCATCCCCATGAGGCGAGTACACCCATTACCCTGCGGATCAATCGTGAAGATCTCTAGGGGCGCGCCCCCATACCAATGGTATGTTTCCTGCCCGGTTAGCCGATGTAATACGGAAAAGGCGTCCCCACCGACGAGGAAGTAGATCGCGGTCGAGTTTTTATCCGCGTACGTCTGCCGATAGAACCCTCCTTCGCCTTCTAGCGGAGCAAGATTCAAAAGCGCAATGACCTCCTCGCGCGTGAGATCGCTCCCCTGCATATCCACTCGTCTTCGCCTCTTTCCTAGATATTTCGCTTCTTAAATTGTTTCGCAGTGAACAGCAGAGCGATTAAGGTCACGACGTAGGGCGCCGCGTCGGTAATCTGTGCCGGCAATCCTTGGCCTTGCAGCCGGAATCCAATTGCCTCAGTGAAGCCGAAAAGTGTTGCTGCCCCGAGCACCCCAATGGGATGTGAGCGCGCTAGCATCACTGCCACAACGGCGATCCAGCCTCGCCCAGCCGACATATTCTCCGAAAATTGCACCACATTACCTAATGCCAGTTGTGCTCCAGCTAAACCGCACAGCACACCGGAGGCCATGATGGCCGCATACTTGTAGCGATATGGGCTTACCCCGAGGGTTTGGGCCGCAAGCGGGTTTTCTCCCACGCCGCGTAAGCGCAGCCCCCAGGGGGTTGAGAAGATCAACACCCACAACACAAAGACCAATACGAAAGACAGGTAGCCCAGTACCGTCTGATCGAATAGTGCTGGCCCAATCCACGGCAGATCAGCTAATCCGGGGATACGGATACTATGCAGACCCGCGATACGCGGATTTTGGAATACTCCTTGGACGTTGAATAACCCCACCAGCAGGAATGACGTCACCCCGACGGCCAAGATATTCATTGCGACGCCCAGGACGATCGGTTCGGCTTTGCGGGTAACGGAACCGAAAGCCAGAATCACTGTGAACAACAGCGAAGCGAGTACCCCGATGAGCACCCCAACGAAGGCGTTGCTCGTGTAATAGGATCCCGCCACTGCCCCGAAGCAGCCCACCAGCATTTGCCCCTCTAACGCGATATTGAAGATACCTGCTTTATCGCAGATCAATCCGCCAAGGGAAGCCAACAAAATGGGGATGAGGGCTCGAACAAGGGACTCAATGAGAGCACCATCAAAAAAGCTACTCACGAGGCTCTCCTTCCTTCGCCGTGATGCGTTTCCTTAACTTCGGCCAGCCCACGTGGAAAGCCACCAGGATAATGACCAGACCTTGAACAACCGCAGCGATCTGCGGGGACATCCCAAGTTCTCGGCTCATTGCGCCCGAACCAGCCATGATCGCTCCGAAGAAGATACCTGCCACCAAAACTGAGGCTGGTCGATACATCGCGAGGAGGGCGACGAGTAGGCCCGTCCAGGCGTAGTTCGTTGAAACAATGGCTCCTTCGATTAAGCGCGTATTTGGTGCGCCAATGACGAAAATTGTTCCGATCAGCCCGGCAACTCCGCCTGAGATCGCCATAGTGGAAAAGGTCAATGCCCGAGCATTGGCGCCGCCGTACTGGGCGAAGCGCGCATTCAATCCTGAGATCCCTGATTCGTAGCCAAAGACCGTCCGTTTATTGACGAAGAGCATGAGCACGACGATGGCCAGGACGATAAACAATCCCCAGTTCACCTGGGTAAGCAGGGTCGGCAAAAATGTGCCCCGCCCAAAGGTTGAGGTCAGGCTCTGCCCCAATCCCGACTTTGGCGGAACTAACATCGGTAATTGCGTTGACGGATCGAATTGCCGCGTGGCCACCATAGAGGATTCCGGATCCTTAAAGGGGAAACGCACTAGCCATGAGGATAGATAGCGAGCGGGGTACGCGAGCAAAAGCGAGGAAATAAGGATCGGCACTCCGGGCCAGAATTGGAAGAGCGCGGCGATGATTCCCCACAGCGCACCGCCCGCAAATCCTGCGATCAGGGCCAGGAATAAAACGCATATCCCCGGGCCAGGCACGTACAGCACAACCAGAGCGGAAACCGTCCCGCCGACGACCATCTGCCCTTCCGTGCCGATGTTCAAAATACCGGCACGGAAGGCAATCGCCGTTGCCATAGCCATACCAACCAGAGGAATAGCTCGTTGAATCGTATTGAGCACGCCGAGCGGGCTAAAGATGGAACCATGCAACATCGCCGCATAGGCTCCACCTGGCGAATATCCCGCCAAGGCAATAAAGATTGCCCCAATGGCAAATGCTAATACGATAGACAGCAGAATCGGCCCACTCACGAGCCGAGTGAGGCTATCGCGAAACCGACGCATCAGTCTCCTACCTTTCCGCCAGCCATCAGCAAGCCAAGTTTTTCTTCAGTGGCACATTCAGCGGGAAGTTCCGCTACGATCCGCCCCTCGTACATCACGAGAATGCGCGTCGATAGCGACATAATCTCGCTGAGTTCTGCCGAGATCAGCAGCACTCCTCCGCCGCTATCGCGATATGAGGTTAACTGACGATGGATAAATTCAATTGCGCCAATATCGACGCCTCGGGTGGGCTGCTCAGCGATGAGAAGCGGGGATCGGTGTTCCATTTCCCGCGCAACCAAAATCTTTTGCAGATTTCCACCCGATAGCGTCCCTACCGCAACATTTTCATGGGCAATACGCACCGAGAATCGTTCGATGAGATCTCGGGCAAAGGTGGCCATCGCGCGGCGATTTAATAACCGACGTGGGCGAATCGGCGCACTGCGATGATGACCCATCGCGAGATTTTCTGTAGCGCTTCCTGTTGGTGCGGAGCCGACCCCTTGGCGATTTTCTGGGATATAGGCCAATCCGGCCTGCCGACGTTCCCGCACACACGCACGAGTGACGTCTTTACCGGCGATCTCAATCGATCCCTTGCTCGTCGGGCGCAAACCTGCAATGGCTTCTGCCAGTTCGGATTGGCCATTACCTGCCACCCCAGCAATACCGACGATTTCACCGGCACGGACAGTTAAGCTCGCCCCGCGCACTGCCTCTAAATCTCGCTCAGATTCGATTTCCACATCGCGCACCCGCAGTACGATGTCGCCGACCGGATTTGTCGCTGGCGACATGGTTAAATCCACATCACGCCCAGTCATATATCGGGAAATTTCCTCGGGGGTTGTCTGTGCAGTCTCCAAACGCGCGGTCACTTTTCCATCGCGGAGTACTGTCACACGATCAGAAATTGCCATCACTTCCCGCAATTTATGGGTGATGAAGATGATTGTGTGCCCATCTTCGCGCAGGGTGTGCAGCACCTCAAAGAGTCGATCTGTTTCCTGTGGGGTCAGCACCGCCGTCGGTTCATCCAGAATAAGAATCTTTGCTTCGCGGTATAAGGCCTTAATAATCTCAGCTCGCTGCAGGATTCCCACTGGAGCGTCGTGTGCTTTCATATCCGGATCAATATCTAAGCCGTATTTATCCGCAATTGCCATGACTTTGCTACGCGCTTGAGCACGGTCAATACGGCCTTGACGGACGGGCTCTTCGTGGAAAACAATGTTTTCTACAATCGACATCGAACCGAATAGTTGAAATTCTTGAAAGACCATCCCCACTCCGGCGCTAATCGCGTCAAGCGGGGAATGAAATTGTTTTTTCTCTCCACGAATAATGATCTCGCCTGCGTCTGGCTGATATAAGCCTGCCAACATCGACATCAGGATCGATTTGCCGGCACCGTTTTCTCCCATTAGGGCATGGATCTCACCAGGACGCACGAAGAAATCGACATTGTCATCCGCGATCACACCCGGGAATGTTTTGGTGATACCGCGCATCTCAACTTCGTACATGAAACTCTCTTTCCCTCGTGACGGTGGCGGGACGTCAGACGCTATGGAGCGTTTCTGAACGATCCCGCCACCATTCACCTCGCAACAGCACCTATGAGGCCCGTACACCTCATCTGCACTGTTTACTTGTAGACGCCAGTGGCATCTACGGGCTTCAATGTGCCGTCAATGATCTGCTTCTTGATCTCTTCGAGCTTGGTCACGACCTCCGGATGCTCCATCACGGTACAACCGGAATCCTTTGCCCCCTCATGCAGGGAGACGATATCCATACCGCCTTCTTTCAGACCGTAGGAATTCACTGGTTCTGCCGTCCCGTCGTTAATCCGACCGATCAGATCCGGGATGAGCGTATCCATCAGTTTGAGCGTGCCATCGCCGATTGCACCTGGCTGATCTGGGCACTGGTTCACGTCCACGCCGTAGGAAGTAATCTTTGCTGCTTTTGCTGCTTCAAATACGCCACCGTTGGAGCCAGAGGCAACAGCGAAGATATGGTCCACATTGGTTGCCGTCATTGCGGCAGCCTGTTCCTTTGCTCGAGCTGGATCGGAGAAAGGATTTTGACCGCCGATGAAGAGCTGATGATCGGAAACCGCTGGGTTGGCAGCCTTAGCGCCTTCCGCGAATGCGTCCGTATAGCGATGAATGAACGGAATATCGACGGCGCCTACCGAGCCAATTCCGCCGGTCTTTGTCAGCATGCCAGCTTCGTATCCCAGCAGGTAGGCGGCTTCATGTTCGCGGAATACCGCGCAGTACATATTGGATGGCTGGTCTTTCGCCGGGCAGTCGTCGATGAGGATAAATTTCTGATCGGGATGGGCCTGTGCGAATTCCTTTGTCATATCGGTAAAGTCGAAGGTAATCGTCACGATGAAGTCGGGCTGTTCTTGGATGGCAGCTTCCATATTTTGCCGCATGGACGTCTCATCGGAGCCTTCATAGACTTTCGCGGTTCCGCCGAATTTCTTTGCAGCGGCCTCAACGCCGGTCTTGCCTGATTCCAGGAATTTATTGACCCCGATGGGATCGTTGGTCAGGTAGATGTAATGCGGTCCATCGCCGTTTCCCGCATTATCTGCGCCTTTTGTGTCGCCACCGCAGGCAGCGAGGGTTAATGCTAGCGTTACCGCGCCTGTGATGGCTGATAGCCGCTTCATGGAAGTTTTCATGGGAGCCGTCTCCTTTGTGATGTGCACACACATCGGCTTGGTTACTACTTCGTTGTTGTGGGTTGTGTTTGTTTGGTGCGACGGGCAGTGCCGCCGCTGTTATTTATGGGTGTTATTTTGTTAGTAGGTGTTACTTTGCGCGGATTTCACCAAGAGGTGTTGTTTGTGGGGTTTCACCGCGATCAACTCGGATGACTCGTCGGTCCGTCACGATTGCGGTGATATTCGATGTCGGTGTGACATCAAAAGCTGGGTTGATCGCTTGTGTGCCTTCCGGCGCAGTGCGCACACCGTGGAAGTTTGCCACTTCTTCTGATCCACGATCTTCGATCGGAATATCAGCGCCAGTGGCCGTAGAGTAATCAATCGTTGATTCTGGAGCCACGACGATGAACGGAATATCTGCAGCTTTAGCACCTAAGGATAAGGAGAAGGAGCCAATTTTATTTGCCGAGTCGCCGTTGGCTGCAATACGATCTGCCCCGATAAAGACGGCCTGGGCCGCACCACGGGATAGCAGGAATGGTCCCGCCGAGTCGCAGATGAGGCGGAATGGCGCGCCCATATTCGTCAGTTCCCAGGCGGTGAGTCGAGCGCCTTGTAATAACGGGCGAGTCTCAACTGGTAGCGCTTCTTCAAGTTTTCCACGCTCAAAGAGCGTTTGGATAACCCCGAGTGCCGTTCCGCGTTCTACGCAGGCCAGGCCGCCTGTGTTGCAGATTGTCATGATTCGGTAGGTATCCGTGCCAAGAAGCTCATCCATAAGATCTGCTCCGTACTGCCCCATCGAATAGCACGAGGCAATATCGTCATCTCGGATTTTCAATGCTTCTTCTAATAGCGCGGGAAAACCTCCGTCGGCTTTCTCCATCGTCTTTTTTACGCCCCAGGATAGGTTTACGGCTGTTGGGCGGGCATTAGCTAGGCGTTGCGCTTCTGATTCCAGGGTTGCTCGATCGGGATTTCCTTGAGCAATTAGCGCAACCCCCATTGCTCCGGCGACGCCCAACGCGGGTGCGCCACGGACGGCGAGACGCTGAATATCGTCGATGAGGTCATCAAGTGTTGTTACTTTTCGGATGACGAGTTCGCCTGGCAGTTTCGTTTGATCGATAAGTTCGATGTGGTCGTCAACCCAATCAATAGTTCTCACTGCATCTCCGTTGTTGCTAGTCAAGATATTGCTGGCTGTACCGACATACAGCCATAGCACTTGTCCAACATCTCAGTTGTTATGTTGCTAGATGTCCAACAACTGTGCTGTTATAAAATCTATACCTCGATGCCATCTAACGTCAACGGGTTTTCTCACATACTGACACGAGATCGCAATGTCCGGCATAGCACCGACGACACGACGCGACGACGAACAGTGCACAAAGCAGCAATGGCGCTTATCCTGGAATACCCGACTCCACGCACGGAAAGGACATACTTATGTTTGAGACTCGGACGATTCTTGAGATTTTTGGATGGACCGGCTCCCTCATGGTGATCTGTTCCCTCATCTTGGCCAGCCAGGTCAAATTCCGTTGGTACAACCTGATCGGATCACTCATCGCCACTATCTACAATGCCATCCTCGCGGTATGGCCATTCATGGCAATGAACGCCGCTATCGTCCTCATTGACGCCTACTGGTTATGGCGTTTGGATCGCGAAGCCAAAACCCACGCCCAGCACACCGCGAACACCTCCGACACCCCTCAGGTTTCCTAAGAGCCGCGCCAGCGAGAACTCGCGCAAACACTAGAAATATACGACGCAACCACACACCCGTACTACAGCCGGGCGGCGGTCAACGCGCCTGACGCACCGCGCCGTAAAGCGCCTACTAGCCGCGCCGTCTACCTCGAAACTCAACGTCGCGTAGAACGCCTAGACGCCAGACGTATCCCAAGTAACAACAGCACTAACCAGACTGCCACGTTGATGAGAGATTTTGCTTCCAGGTGCTCCCAGCCATAGATAGGGCAAGTCACCAGGCGATTCGCACCCCAAAACGGGGTGAACTGGGCAATCACTTGCAGGGGTTTAGCCATCTGATCCAAAGGAATGAAAATTCCGGAGAGGAATCCCAAGATAGCCGTCCCACCACCAAGCACGGAATATGCCTCCTCGCCACGCACTACCAGCCCCACAAGCAGCCCCAAAGAAGCTGACAAAAGTGCAGTTGCCGTCACCAAAAGGAAGGTCTGCACGATGACGAGTGGCTCCATGCGCGCATCAGTAAACAGAGCCGCCAGGTACACCAAAGCAATGCTGACCATCGTCACAAACAAACTTGCAACGCAACGCGCAGAAATATAGCGGTTAACTCCCAGCGGAGTCAGGTATATCGTGCGCAGCCACCCCTGAGTCTTTTCCACCGCAATGCTTGCACCCGTCATAGAGGTCGCCACAATCGTTCCATACTGGGCCATCGCCACTAAGACCGTCGCAGCAACGTTACCGTGCCCCACATCAATCCGGCTATACGATTGCCCAGTACCGAAAATCAGATACATGCACATCGGTAAACCGACCGTAAATAAGCACCACACCGATAACAAACTCATTCGAAAATGGGCTGCTACCACTGCACCAAAGCCACGAAAAGGGCTCGGCGCGCGACGATCGGCAATCTCCGCAGCAGATAACGAATTGCAGATAGTAACGCTCATATTAAGCCCTTTCCGCTTCAACGAGAGTTGTGTAGACGTCCTCTAACGACGATTGTGTAATCGTCACATGACGAATACCGGGTACACCCAAGGCAATGCGCGCTACCTCATCAAGATCTTTTCCAGTGATCTTCACCTTCCCTGGCTCACACACCACCTCGCAGTCACATCCCGCTAAGACATTCTTTAGTGCCGCTTCTTCTCCGCTATAAGAAGCCAGCAGGGTGTAATGCGCAAAGCTATCTCGCAAAGCTGCCGTTGATCCATCGGCAATAATTTCACCGTTGCGCATGATAATCGTTCGAGCGGCGTAGGATTCAGCTTCTGCGAGATAGTGGGTCGCGAATACGATGCTTCGCCCGCGCCGAGCCTCCCGCTCCATAAATTCCCAGAATTCCCGACGCCCATCCACATCCATCCCCGTCGTCGGCTCATCCAAAATAAGCAAAAACGGATCGGAAAGTAGTGCAATAGCCAGACGAATTCGTTGCTTTTCTCCACCTGAACACTTTTGCACTTTGCGGTTGGCCAGGTGGGCAATACCTGTCGCCGCGAATACCTCATCAACGGATCGCGGTTTGCCGTGCGTCGCCGCAATCATCTTCACCATCTGAGCGACCGTCATTTCTCCGCGCAACGTATCGCTCTGCTGGACCACGCCCACTAAACCGCGTCTAATCGCAGTATGCGGATCCATGCCAAAAAGCGTGGCCGAACCGGAATCCGACGTAATCATTCCCAGCGCAATATCGATAGTCGTCGTCTTTCCTGCCCCGTTAGGGCCAAGTAGCGCGATAACCTCACCGGGATGCACCGTCAAACTCAGATCATTGACTGCCTGCACATTGCAGTAACGCTTAGAAATATGGGTTAATTCGATCGCGGTAACGCCGTCAGTTGCCGGCTGAGTATTAGAGCCAGCCGCTGCCCGCACGGCATCCATTGCTGATGACGATTCCCGATGTATACTCATGACCTCCATTAGAACACCTCCGGGCATAGTCTGCTACCCCCCCCTATTTCGAAACATAGCTCACATCGTTTTTACTGACGTGCCGCGCCTCCAGCGGGGCTGATGGAATCTGTCAGGTGTTTTAGGTACAAATCGTAGCGAAAGCAAAGAAAGGGTGAGCGTCGATCATTTGAGAGTTAAGCGCGGATAGCATTGATCAACAGGCCTCAAGAACTTAGAAAAGCGTATTCGTCCCGCGCGCTACTACCTGCTTACCAAAGGGAAAACACGTCACTGGAATGAGCTTAATATTTGCCACCGCAAGCGGAAGCCCAATAATCGTCACCGCCTGAGCACAAGCAGTAATCACATGCCCGATCGACAGCCACAAGCCAGCACATACAAACCAAATGATATTAGATACCTCCGAGAGGGGTTGCACATGCGGGCGGGAAACAACCGTCAACCCAAAGGGCCACAGCACGTATCGCGCAATCCGAAAACATGCCAAACCAGCCGGTGCAGTGATAATGAGCAGGCAGGCGATCACGCCGAAGAATACGTAGCCAAGGAATAGCCAGAAACCACCGAAAACCAGCCAGATCACATTAAGGACCAAGCGCATAACTCCACCGCCTTCCGCGTAGCAACGAGAAGATTCTTCCAGATTTGCCGAGCACGTGGTGGCGAGCATGCTCCGCCTGCAGCAGGATTACTCGTACAGCAGTATGCGCTGCCCGATCTGGGGGGGGGATTTATCGCAGGCCATCCGGCAATTGCACGTGCACAATCATCGCAAGGTTCCAGCCACCAAGGATTTCCGGCTCAGTTTTCGGGAGAAAGGCAGTAAGGCAGGCGAGGGCCGAGCTGCCCCAGAGCAGATCATATCTAGCGACGGCGAACTGGCTATATCACGCCAAATCATGCGGAATGTATCTCGTCATAGAAACTGGCTGCGCGCAGGCACCACCAACCATGCCGAGTCGCGTTAGATTAACACATTAGGCATATCAAGCTAGATACGTCTGCCATACCCTAGGCCATATCGCTACACCCTAATTGCTATATCTGGGTACATACCTTGGATATACCGAGACGTTCCAGACGAGTACACCACCTAACAGAATAGTTTTTCTCATACATATCCCGTCTGAAATACGAAGGCCCTATCCTGATACGTTCCACTGTTTCTGCCCTTGGCATTCACCTATGAATTACGCCCAGGGAATATCTCAATTCACGATTTTGCCCATACCCTTCACCTTACTAACACCTTGCATACGCACAGCTTTCATCGTCAGCTATGACGAAACAGTCACTTCCCCACTGCCCGCTTCCAGGCTTTCTACACCGCGGAGCACTAGCATAGACTCCATGAAAACCAAGATCATGATTTCTATTGCCGCCACGTTGGTGGCGCTAACCGCTTGTAGTTCATCTACTGAGAGCAAAACTGACGATAATGCTTCAGCGCCTGCGAATGACAAGGCGATCACTCTTTGCACGAATTTTGATAAAGCCGTCGCGAAGTTTACCGATCCCAGCGAACCGCTGACGTATCGGTTAAAGACTGCCCTGCCCCGTATTCGCCAAATCGCAGTGAGCGCAGACCCGATGGATTTGCAGCCCGCTAACCTGAAAACT
The DNA here is from genome assembly GCF_046599595.1 of Trueperella sp. LYQ143. Taxonomy (NCBI): domain Bacteria; kingdom Bacillati; phylum Actinomycetota; class Actinomycetes; order Actinomycetales; family Actinomycetaceae; genus Trueperella; species Trueperella sp. LYQ143. The sequence continues at coordinate 155,387 of NZ_JBKIWR010000005.1, forward strand.
GCTTTCCACGACGCTCACACCAAGTATGACGCGTGGGCACACACCATCTCTCCAGGCAACTTCCAAGGAGATAAGAAGCTCTACAACGAGTTGAAGACTTCCCTGCAGGAGACGGTAAAAGCATGTGATGCTGCGGGGTATCTGAAGAAATAGGCTTGCAGAATAAGGCGTAATCCTATTCGCTCTGGATACGAATGCCGCAAATATGTGCGCATAAAGACGCCGGTGGCTGGTTCCCACAATTGTAACCAGCCACCGGCGTCTTACAGTAGGCCCCGTGGGACTCGAACCCACAACCTACGGATTAAAAGTCCGCTGCTCTACCATTGAGCTAGAGGCCCGTGCACTGATCTTGCGCACACACGCCAGCGGGTGCGCCACCAACAGATCCCTATTCAACGATGTGAATGAGGGCTCACCGGCAGCTAAGCGAACCTAGCATCACGCATGCCACTGACTCGCACAGAGTCTACCTGAGGAATCCCCGCGAATAAAATTCAAATCCCCACAAGTGATGAGATCGCCACCACTTTCCCTGCTATCTCAGTCATTTCTCAGGCTAACTCAGCCTTATTCGCCCATACGGATCAGTGCTAGCTACATATCTGGCCTGGCGTGCCGACTTCGTATCGACTCACTGCTGACCAGCAGAACCGCACAGGTAACAAGTGCAATCCCCACAATATCTCCCACCCCTGGCAACTGGCGTAGGAGGAAAACGGCCACCACGGCTGAGGTCGCCGGTAAAATCGCATTGAACAACGCATACTGACCAGCCGGTATATTGCGCAGGATACGTGCGTCAATAACGTAGGGAACTACTGACGAACAGATTCCCACAATAATCATCATCCCGAGAAATCTCGGGTGCGCAAAGATAACGCCAGTTTGTGACACCGCGAGCGGAGCGTAACACAGGCAACCGATTCCCATACCTACTGCGAGCGCGCTGTACCCGCCCACCATTTTCGCTATTTTACCGCCAATCCAAAGGTAGCCCGCCCAGGCTATTCCCGCCGCAAACGCTGCTCCGATTCCCAGGAGCACTCCTGTTTGTTCCAGGCGCACACCTGCCCAGGAAATCGCCCCTACACCGCAGGCGGCACAGGCTACCGCAAGATAGATTCGTCGGGTACGCGCCGAACATACCGCAAGGAGAATTGGGCCGATATATTCAACAGCGACTGCAGAACCGAGCGGAATACGTGAAATCGCAATATAGAACAGCATATTCATCGTTACCAGCGTCAGCCCGTAACATGCCGCCCATCCCCAGGCGCGCCGAGCAAGACGGGGACGCTGCCAGATCAACATCACGAGCGCACCAACCGCAACGCGCCCCCAGCCCACCGCAAGGACTGCCGCCACTGCAAATAACCGCACAGCAACGGCCGCTCCGACGTACTGGATCACCCCCGAGAGGATTACTGCTCCGGCGGCACCCAGATGAGCAGTGGCACTCATATTGGCGGTGTTTACGTGGGGATTGGCACTGACCTGGGCATGTGAAGCCCCCGCATTAGAACTCGAAGACAGCTTAGGAAACATGGAACACCGCAGCAATAATGAGGAGAGCGGGCATGGAAGCCAGTGCCGTCACCACCACAGAATCCCGCACTAGCCCAACATTTACGTCATATTGCTGGGAGATAGCAAACAGGTTATTCGCTGTGGGGAAAATAGAGACGACCATCGCCGCCAACAGCGTCATCCCCCGCACACCCAAGGCCATTGCAAGCGCATACGTCAGTATCGGGCTAAGGACAATACGGAAACATATCGCAGTAAATAGCGGCAGCGATTCTCGGTTCAGTTTCGGAGGATTCGCCGTCGCAAGACTCACTCCCATAGCGATCATCATGATGGGAATCGTTGCGTCAGCCAGGGTATTAACCGGAACCCAGACCACCCGCGGAACAGATATTCCGGCAAGCATGACGGCAATGCCGGCCAATAATGCCACCAGTGGCGGCTGGCGGAAGGCATGGGCAAGTTGCAGTATCATCCGCGAGCTAGAGCGGCCGGTTGTACGATCAAGGAGGACGAATAGCGTCGGCACCAGGATAAGAACCTGGAATAGGATGATGCCAGCGGCTGCCGTCGCCTCCCCTACGGTCGCAATCAAAAACGGGATACCAATATTCCCAGCATTGGTATATCCCGACGCGAATGCCCCTAGAATCTCCTGCCCATCACGCAGGCCAAATAGCCGACGAGCGATGAGGAGATAACCTGCCATAAGCGTTATAGCGACAATAATGTTCGTTGCCAATCCAAGCGAAAAAACGTCATTAATGCGCGCTACGCTAACCGTGCGAAAGAGCATGGCAGGCATGGTGATATAAAAAACGAGTTTTGATAGTTCTCGATCGTCGCCTGGGTTGAGGATTCGCATTTTGACCAGAACGAAGCCGATCATCATAAATACGACGAGCACCCAAACGCTCAGAACGACATCTCCCACGCTCACACCCTACGCCGGCTGTAAGGAACGTGCAGTTTTGTCCATTTGCCGCACTGGTTCTCACTGCGTTGAAGTATGTGGTATTGGGCTATGGCCTGCACTAACGCACTAACGCACTAACGCACTAACGCACTAACGCACTAACGCACTAACGCACTAACGCACTAACGCACTAACGCAGCGTGCCACAACTCGTCATCTCACTACTAAGAAAAACACGCCTCAGGAACACGAATATTTTTCATCAAGACGGACGAATAATCCCGCATGGTCAGAGATCGGGAAAGAAACTACCCGCGAATCGATGAGGCGCACCCCGCGCCCGAGGATATGGTCAATTTGGAAGAACGGCTGCCAATTCGGTGAAGCATTAGCCCGAACAAGCGGCATTACTCCCAGCTGTGGCGATAGCGCTTCCTCGATATAAGGCAAACGCAAGTTCATATCGCCCATGAGGATCATGGGCAAACCGTGCGCAAAATCTGCCAGATGCGCTAACGCGGCGTCCAGTTGAGTCAGTGCAACGCGGCGAACCGTCGATAAATGCGTAACCCCTAGAGCAAGTGGCCCACCCTCGCTTTCAACAATCCCATATAGGCACGCCCGCGGATCTGGCCATTTAATCCGCCCGCGAGGATGCACCGTATCGGCAGGAATCCATGGGCTACGCCGCCCCGGCAATCGCCGCACATGTACCTCATGCACGGGATAGCGAGTGAGCAAGCCCATGCCGTAATGCCATTTCGTGCGGGCAAAATAGGGCTGTAATCCCGTGTGTTGGGCAAGAACAGCTAGTTGATCTACCCATGCAGAACGAGGCTTTCCTCGATCCACTTCTTGTACCCCCACAATATCGGGGGCTAATTGGGCGATACTCCGAGCTAGCAGCGATATTGATTCGGGACCGTTGCTACGCAACTGTGGGTCGGCAATCGCATACCCCACGGGCACAGGTTGACCGTACTGGATATTGAGGGTCAGCAGTTTCGTCATCAGAATGCGCTATTCCTCGTCAGCCACAAACCTCAGAGCAACAGAGTTCATGCAATAGCGCAAACCTGTTGGCGTGTGTGGCGCATCGGAAAAGACGTGCCCTAGATGCGAATGGCATCGAGCACAACGAACCTCCGTGCGAACCATACCGGCTGAATGATCCCTCACGTAGACCACTGCCTCACGCTCGTCAGGATCGTAGAACGAGGGCCATCCGCAATGCGAATCAAATTTTGTTTTTGAGGTAAATAGCGGTTGATCGCAGGCGCGGCAATGATACATCCCTGAACGCTGCTCATATAGCAGTTCGCCGCTCCCTGGCCGCTCTGTACCGGCTTGCCGCAGTACGTGATACTCAATCGGAGTGAGGAGCTGGCGCCACTGCTGTTCCGAATATTGTGCCGGATTATCCATTTTTGCCTCTCTCCGGCGAATCACTGGCTGTCGAGCTCCCTGCTGCCGGATTACCTCTTACTGAGTTATCTGCTGTTTCAGGGGTCTCTACCGCTGCTTCACCTGCTACCGGAGCACCCAATGCCGAATTGCCCACTACCTTCGAGGCAGAATGTCGCATTGCACGCTCTGCCGCCACATATTCGTCGTTATCAGACTGGTCACTTAGATATTCAGCGCGTTCACCGCCTAAGTGGATGGGGTTTTCTGACACAGGCGTATTGCCGCTATCGTTGCTCGCCGTTTTTTCCGGCTCATGAATTTCCTCTGGGTATTGCCTCTGGCTACGCATCTGCGGATGGAGATTTCTCTCTAAAGTTCGCTGACGCTCCTCGTATGCAGCTCGCCCTGGACCAGCGTATTTCTCTGCCAATTTATCCGCTTCTGGCGAGCCAGTGAAGAGTGCAGACTTATGCCCGTCGGTAATGACCGTCGGATGGGAAACCATCGGCCCGGTAACTCCCTGCTGTGCTAACTGCGCGGCTCGTTCCCGCACTGGAATCCGTAATAGTTGTTCAACTGCTTCGGCTGAGATCACTTCTGTTTCACGGGTATCGCGGGCTTCATCATGGGCCACTGCTGCCGGCATGAACGTCGGCGGGCGATCCTCTAAACGAGCCGAAACCTGCGCCAAGGTTGCTTCATTGAGCTCAACCACTGGTTGCATATCGTCGTCAATCTTCCGAATATGCGGCATGGCATAGGTGGCTTCGTACTGGATCCACTTCACGAACTCTTCACGCACGTAGTTCTTCAGGTCCGTTAACGTCGGAGAATCTTTTGCCGAGATGATGGCCCGCAAGGTCAGCGAGCTATTGCGTGTGGCGTCCGAGACTTGCATGACTCCAGTACGCCCATCCCACAGGTCTGTGCTGTGCAGGATATGTTCGAGTTGCATGCGCGCTGCGTCAATGGGAACCGCCCAATCCACTTCCCAGGTGACGTCACCCGTCATTTGCGGCGCACGGCGAGTCCAATTCTCAAAAGATTTTGTGGTCATGATCGTTGAGGGAACAATGATTCGTCGCCCATCCCACACCGCGAGGACCACATAGGTCAAAGTGATTTCTTCCACGGTGGTGTAGTGGGTTTCGTACATGACGATATCCCCCACCCGAATCGAATCAGTGAACGCAAGCTGGAGTCCAGCAAAGACGTTACCTAGCGTGGTTTGCGCAGCTAAACCAGCAACGACGGAGATGATGCCGGCTGAAGCAAAGATGGAGGCGCCAGCCGCCCGTGCCGCCGGAAAAGTCAACAGCACACCGGCGATACCGAGTAGCCACAGCACGCATACCAGCACGCGACGCAAAATTTGAGTCTGCGTCTTTACTCGGGCCGCACGCCCCTCGGAGGCTTCTGCCATGCGCAGATTTATCGCTTCGATCAACCCGTTAGCTAAACCGACGACGCACCAAGTGACGGCAAGAATAACAACAATAAGGAAAATTTGATCGAGGACGGCAACCCATGCCGGCTCTAAACCAGGCAAAATCGCCCGCCGCCCGTGGATCAATCCCATCCAGCCGCCAATAATAAGGAGCAGGATTTCCAACCGGCGCGATACCGAACGCGCAACCGGATCGACGTAGTGATGGCGACGCCCAACTGCTCGCAAAATTCCCACGACGATAAATCCGACCAGTATGCCGATTCCCACCCCAATTGCCACCGCCATTGCTAAGGCGAGGACGTCAAAGGTGGCGGCAACTGCTTCTCCAACTGGCGCGCTAATATCGCCAGGCGTATCCGTACTATCTGGCGACGGAGAGGCAAGAAATGCCGATGACAGAGCCCAAATACATGCATGCATGAATACCAGCCTAGGCGAGGAACGCCCCACCCTGCTCGAACGTGTCCCAGACCACGCCTTTTTGATTTTGCATTTTCACTAATTCCTGCCTATGCTAGTCGAGTTCCTCCAAGTAAAGCTGGTTCGGAATAACGACGAGAGTCACTAAGCCCCCATCGTCTAGAGGCCTAGGACACCGCCCTTTCACGGCGATAACACCGGTTCGAATCCGGTTGGGGGTACTGCTTCTTCGGAAGCGCTGATACAAATGGCAGATATGCCGTCGATATCAGCACAGTGCGAAAGCACACTGGCCCTGTAGCGCAGTTGGTTAGCGCGCCGCCCTGTCACGGCGGAGGTCGCGGGTTCAAGTCCCGTCAGGGTCGCAGGAGATTCGCCCGGTTTATTCGGGCGTTTTTTCTCACTGGCTCTGTAGCTCAGTTGGTAGAGCGTCCGACTGAAAATCGGAAGGTCACCGGATCGACGCCGGTCGGAGCCACCATGGATGTTCCACCAATCGTACCTGTGGTTTTTGGGGCTGACCTAGCCGAGTACTCGGTCGCCCGACTTTTTCATGAAACGTATGGAATAAAAACCCTCGTTCTTACCGATTGGATGCGCGGCAATATCAACCATTCTCGGATTCTTGACGTGCGCATGTTGCCCTCCGGCTCCCTGACTGATCCTGCGCGTCTCGTTCCCATCATGAAAGATATTGCTGACGAACACAGCGGAAAACATCTGCTCATGCTGGGAAATCTCGACGAAGCCCTGCGTATTGGAACCACCCATCGAGCTGAGTTAGAGCCACAGTGGTTCATTCCGGCGCCACCGGCTGAGGTTATTGATGCCGCTAACGATAAATCGCAATTTGCGCACTATGTTGAGCAGGCAGGCTGCCATTACCCCGCTTCAATACACATCCAGCTATCCGATCGCAGTAGCTGGGATAATGTTCGCCATCTGCGCGCGCCGTATGTTGTAAAGCCTGCTAATGGTCCGGATTACTTGCGGCTACGTACCTGTGGAGTAGAAAAAGTGGCTCCGTTCGCCACGTGGGAAGATCTCTACGCCTATCTCGATCATATTGCGCCAACCGGAATTAATATGATCGTTCAAGAGCTCATTCCTGGCGACGATACGACTCAATGGGTTGTCAATGGCTATATTCGTCGCGATGGGCAGCTTGCCGCCGTGGGTTCGGGTCAGGTTCTCTTGGGTCTGCATGATCCAACCCAACTCGGAAACGCTGGTCTGATTCTCGTGTGTGACCACCCCGAACTTGTCCGGCAAGGGCTGGCAATTGTTGAACGTATCGGGTTAACTGGTTTCTTCTCCCTGGATGTCAAAATAGATCCGCGCGATGGAACCGTCTACTGGCTCGACTTGAATCCGAGAATGGGGCGAGGAAGTTATTATCTGAATGTCGGCGGGGTCAATGTTGCTCAGGCGGTTACCGACGACGCGCTCTCACGCCCCTGCGGGTCGATCCAACGCCTCCAACGAGAAGGAATTTTCGCCGTCCTGCCCCGTTTTTTGGCTTCTCGGCGATATATTCGAGATCCGGAACTGCGCCGACGGATTCGCGCTGCTCGCGCCAACACCGTCAATCCGCTTGACTACTGGCCAGATTTTCACCCCCAACGACTGTTTTTCCGTGCCGCTTCGACCATTAACCATCTGCGGCGCACAAGACACTACTATCCACACCCCACTGACTCTGGGTTCTAATTCGTTACCATTACTGTATGAATTTCGGGCTGTCGAGCTACAAGCCGCGTCATGGCCGCGGAGCTGAACCTCTTATTCCTCGGTCACATTCCGATCGAGGCACTCACAGCACCCGAATAACATCAGGTCAGCGAGATACTTCTGTGCACCCATCTGCGCCTGCTCGCTCACACAAGGGCGCGGAGCCCCGTACCGTTTCGCCGCACTCATACCGTTCTGGTGCTCCTGACCGGCGCACACCACAGCCAGCTCCCAGTAGCCAATCGCATACGTCCACTGCACACTCGTCACTGATCATGTTCTTAGGGACGTTGACCTCCCGCGTCTTAGGGATGGTTCGCTCCCCTATTCTGCTTGGCGCTGTTGTCGGTCTTACCTCGTCGGTATCTAATTCTTTTGATGTGGCTAACTCTGCCCCCAATCTGCTGTATATGGTGATTGCTGGTGGTTTAGTCAATGCTGTGCTGGTGCCGGCTATCGTTCGTGCAATGAAAACGTCCAGCGATGGCGGCCAGGCATTCATCAATAAACTGCTCACGTTATCGATTGTGGTCTTAGGGGCGCTCACGATCCTCATCGCCCTATGCGCACCGATCGTTGTTAAGCTCTTCGCTGCGTCCATGCAACCGCAGTGGTATCGCTTGACTGTCCTGTTTGCTTACTGGTGTTTGCCACAAATCTTCTTCTACGGCATGTACACCATTTTCGGTCAGATTCTCAATGCTCGAGAAAACTTTGGGCCGTACATGTGGGCGCCGGTATTGAATAACGTGGTAGCTATCGCCGGCTTGCTGCTCATGTTGGCGCTGTTCGGTTCAGAAAATGCGGCTTCCCCATCAACCGCCGATCAGTGGATGGGATGGCGGGCCTGCCTTTTAGGGGGCGTCTCGACGCTGGGAATCATCATCCAGGCGCTCGTTCTCGTTATCCCTATGCGGCGCTTAGGGATTCATTTCCGCCCTGATTTCCGTTGGCGTGGCTCAGGTCTTGGCAAAGCTGGGCGCGCCTCGACGTGGATGATGGCGACAATGATTACCGGGCTATTTTCCACAATGGTACAGACGAACGTCTGTGCGGGAGCGACCGCCAGAGCAAGCCGCGCGGGCATGGAACTGGCGCAAATCGCAGGCAACTATGCCTACACCACGGCTTATGCCGCATATTCCTTGCCTACGTCATTAATCACTGTCTCGATTACTACCGCTGTTTTTACCCGTTTGGCCCGCTCTGCCATCAGCGAGAATATGAAAGCGGTGCGCGCCGATACGTCCTTGACTTTGCGCACCGTCTCCATGTTCAATGCCTTGGCTACTGCGGCTTTGATTGTTTTGGCGATTCCGCTGTCGCGGTTGCTCGTCCCCTCGGTTAGTGCCACCGATATTGTCACCTTGTCTCGCGTGCTTGTAGTCATGTCGTGCGGTCTGGTTGGCGTCGGTGCAGCAACCGTCTTTAATAAGGTCTACTACGCTTTGGAGGATACCCGCACCGCATTCTTTGTCAGTTTGCCGTGGCAAATTTTTGGTTTCCTCGGCTTCATCGTCTGCGGTTTCCTGCCCCCGCGCTGGGTAACTATCGGGGTTGGGATCGTCATGGCCAGCGCTAATATTTTCTCTGGTTTCGTCACGTATTATCTCCTGCATCGTCGCCTCGGCGGATTGGAGTTGCGCCGCGACGCGATCACGCACAGCAAACTGCTGGTCATTGGTATCCTGACGGGGATTATCGGCTGGCTTCCTATCCGCATGATTGGCTCGTGGCAGCTAGCGAGCAGCTTATCTCGATCTTTGTTGGCTTTCGTCGGCGTGGGCGCCATGATGTGTGTGGTGTTCCTGATCCTGATGGCGATTTTCCGAATGCCTGAAACTTACACTGTCATAGGCTATCTACGCAGATTAATAGCCCGTTTTACCCGACGGGGAACGCCACCTACTAATGGTGGGTCGCCTCAATCTGTAGGATCATCGCGATCTGCGACCTCATCTCGATCTGGGCGCACCTATGCTGCTAAGACTCCAGATGGGCGTATTCCGTCTTATCCTCCGCGCCCACCACAGAGCAACGGGGGGTATGGCTCTGTTCACTCCTCAGTAACTCCCGGAGCAGAGGGGCAACGGGCTGATCGCCTGCGCACGGTTCGCCCCACGCCGCGCACCAACGAGCGGTCACGCCCTGACGAGCGAAAGTACCCGAAAAAGAAGCAGCCACACAATCCACGTTCTGCAGATGGCGCGTCAGGGCGTGCGACCCGAGGTTCTTTTGCTGGCGGTAATCAGTCTTCTTCAACTCGTCAACACACCGGAAAGCCACATTCGGCTCAACAACAGCCTGAGCGTACCAATCGACGCCGTGGCGATCAGGCAACGAAGAGCTCAAAACAGTATCCGGCACGCTCCACCCAAAAACGTCAATCCTCGCCGCAGAGCGGGCGTTCTGGGGAATCATCTGATCGCCGCTCTCCTCGTTCGGATAAACAGCGCTGAGGTCTAGGTAGCGGCGCTGCTCCGTCACTACCACACACAGATAGAGCGGTATTCAGCAACCTTAGCTCCACGGATACTAAGGCATACTTAAGCTCGGTAGCGTTTGGCTCGGCGCGATATTCACACAGTAAGCGTTTGGGATTGGCACAGCGCGCCACGCAGCTAGCGTATTCGGATTGCCCCGATCTCGATTGGTGATTGCGTGGTTTAAGTAGTCTAGTCAGGCTAACACGAGGCCCAGCGCCGAGATATACATTTAGGAATAAGGAATACCCTGGCACATAGCGCGCTTATCTCCGTGCTCTAGTGATGGTGCGCTAGGCGCTTTGCTCAGCTCCCACCGAGCAAAGCAACACGCAGCAGGCTATCCGTCATCTCTATCCATGATTCTTGAGCCCGAGGTGGGGATCCTTCTTCTCCCACACACGAAGTCCATAGGGCCGATAAATTGCGCCCGGAATAATGGAATCTAGTCGTATAGGCTGCGTCTGCCTCGTCCTTTTCCCCCAAAAAAGCATCGGCTATCGCCATATCCAGCTTTAGTAGGGCGCTCTAGGATTTTTGCCGGTGATCCCCTCCCCGCCCCAAAAAAAAGAAACTCATCTTAGCTAGCACGTATTGGTGCAATGTGGCATAGCCAATAGCGCTATGCACGCTGGCAGAATCACAGGCAGCTTTTGCATATATCAGTTATTTCTTTGCCGCATGGATTCGCTATATCACAAGAAAAATCCCACTTTCATCCAGCGATAGCAACACGTAGATAACACGGTTTTATTCCCTTACGCTGGGCTAGTGCCTTTCACCTTGCGTGCATTTGCCAACAACGAGTCGAAAGAGTCATCATTCCGTGCAAAAATGGGGGAAACACTCGGGCGTGCCGCGCGCCCATCTGAAGGAGTATATCCGTGACTGATAAAGACAACACATCGCGCACAACGGACAGCGAGAAGATCTCCCTTTCCGGGGATTCTCGTCCGGCACCAACAACCCATTCGGTTGAAGGCCCTCAGACCTTATCGGGTCGCAGCCCAGTGAAGTCTGGTCCGGGAACGCAGTCCATCGGGGAACTTGTCGCCAAGGTGACGGCTCAGTTCTCTGCCTTGGTGCGTGACGAGATTACGTACACCAAATTGCAGGCTACCCAAAAGGTCAAGAATCTGGGCACTGGCGGGGTGATGTTCGCTATCGCTGGCGTGCTCGCCCTGTATATGTTCGGCATTTTGTTGCTGGCTGGCGGCTATGCGCTCTCCCTTGTCGTACCGCTGTGGGCAGCATTTTTGATTGTGGCTGGTATCCTTCTCCTCGTCATTCTCATTCTCGCTCTCATCGGGAAGAGCAAGATGGATGCGGCTAAAAAGAATGTGATCGATCCTGCTGGCGGCATGAAAAAGAATGTCGCAGCCGTCAAGAAGGGAATCAAGAAGTGAGTAGCGCACAGTACAAGAAAGCTGCCGATTATGAGGCCCCTAAGAACGTGCCAGATAATCGCAGCGCAGAAGAAGTGAGCCGCGATCTAGAGCGCGTGCGTTCCGAGCTGACGGATACGGTTAATGAGTTGGCAGCTCGCCTTGATCCGAAGAACCTGAAAGAGGACGTCAAGGTTGCCGCTCAGGAGAAGCTCACTCAGACGAAGAATCAAGCGCAGAATCTTGTTTCTGACGCAAAATCCGGCGATAAGAAGGCGCTTGCCATCCTCGGCGGAATTGGGGCTGGAGTGGCGCTCCTGGTATTGCGCAAGATCATGAAATAGTGCCCTTGCACGGGATAGCGTGTGGGTGGTGTTGATATATCAACACCACCCACATTGTGTTAATACAGGTGTGGGCGGCAGGGAATTCCCTGCCGCCCACATGTTTACGTCTTATTTATCTCGCCTAGCTGGTCGGATCTCCACCCGGGCGAACCTCATGCACGATATCGCAGAATCGTCTGCGTATCGAATAGGACGATGTATTTGCGTGCTGCTTTACTCTGCAGTTTCGTCCGTGGTTTCCTCGACGACCTGTGCCCGGTTCATTGCCTCAAGCACCTTGCTCCGCGGGAAACGACGGTGACCTCCAAGCGTGCGAACTGATGGCAGATCGCCGTTATTAGCCCAGCGGGCAACCGTCTTTGGATCAACACGGAAGAGTGCTGCCACCTCAGCAGGCGTCATTAGATCATTATCAAAAGCCATAGTATTTTCCTCGCTTTACCACATTACAACCTGTTTGCAACGTAGCTTTTTGGCTACAAAGACGAAGATCGACAGCGAAAACATGCTTGCGCAAAAAGCATGCTCCCATCCGCAAACCTTCCTCCATGTCGTGAATTATACCTGTTATATGCACGCGATCACATTCAGCTATGACCTAAATGATACGTATTCTCATATAGGTCACTCAGTTCAGTGAACGTGCTGCAGCATCGTCTCACACCAACGGTACGAACAAAGTTCACCCAAGCACGAAAACGATGCATTACCCGAAACCTTATATGTGAAACACGACAAACGAAAGTACCGCACCGAGATAGCTCCCAAGAGGGTGCTATTCCACCGTCAAAATGGACGATAAGTAGAACATTCACCTACGACCAGCATTTATATAGCTACTCTCTCATTCACGCGGAAATCGCGCATATAGGCTCTGACCTGCTCTTTTAGTTTTAGATGCACGGATAGCGAACTCCGAATTTTTAGCACATCACACAGCTAGCATCACCCAAATACCCTCTACCCCATTCGCCGGAATTCGTTAATAGTGAACACTCCCGCATGTCGCTCGCTCACATAGTGACACATCCCGTGCAGGCCTCTCATACTGAATCCACAACTTTACTTGCCATATCAAGCATTCATATTCGCACTACAGATCTAGTTCGCACAGGTATCGCCCACAATATCTCTACGACGTGATCTGCCTAATGCCATCACCCTTCTCACGACGTAGAGATTACCTATCGATTCAGGGTAAACTAGATCCCACGAACCATTAGAAGTATGAGTGGAGCCGCACGGATGTGCCTGCTCCGAGACGAGTTGAGGGGGGTCGAGCCAAATATGGGGCGCGGCCGTCAAAGAGCCAAGCAACGCAAGGTTGCACGTAACCTGAAGTACTACAGTCCCGAGACGGACTATGCCGCACTGGAGCGGGAGTTAGTCGGCGGGTCAGAACCGGAGTACGAGGCTGACGACGAATTCGACAAGTGGGCTGATTATGATCCAGACGCCGAATTCGATCCCGATGCCTACGAAATCCCACCTGCCACGGACTAAATCCACAGCTCGGTATTCGAAGCGTCTGTCGCCCCAGTCCCCCTGGGGCGATTTGTCGCGCCCAGAAAGGCACTAGAGCTAAGCTAAATCTGGGGTTAAAGGTCAAAATCTGCCACTTATACGCTGCCCTGTAACCCATAAGCTGATTGCGGATCCTCGCCTGTTCCCGCCGTTCTTCCTTGATACATACTGCTGGTAATAACCAGCCATTTGCCATCCATAACGTCACCCGCCCCTACAACCACCTATCACCTACTGGGGAAACCTGGATCACTGACGGCTTTGTGCGAGTGAGAAATATTTTTCCGAACAGATCTACCCTCAGATTCACATATTCTGCAACCCCTCGTAGATTTCCATAACGAGAGTACCCATTTCGAGCACCAGCTCCGCTACCTCAACATCTCTCACGGATTTGCTACAAGCAGGACAGCATTGCTTCACCAGGCAAAGCGCGTTAGGCAAGCAGATACGTCACTACCAGGGAAAACAGCCACGGTGCGTTACATTCCCGATCAATCACACACAACAGCCCAACAGAAAGCTGCTACACAACCGTGATTAACGCCCGGAAACCTAATTCATGCCCAGGAGTCTTTAGCGATCCTAGCGGTCCTTCTTCTCAATAGAAACAAGATCGAAAACGGCTTCATTATCCGCATCGATATGGCTCAGACGCACACGCACGCGATTACCCGACTCCACCTCAGCACTGTGGATCTCCGCGCTCACTGCTGGCTCATCAATTATGACCGTCCCGCGTCCTCCATGCGACACCTCAACCACAGTGCCCGCAAATATCTCATCCTCGCGACCGCGCAAAGCTAGCGCCTCCACAACAGATATTGCTCGCCGCTCACAACGCCCAGCCCGTGCCGTATCGGCAGCCATAATCGCCGGCAGTAACGGTAGCGCCTCCCTGATCCACACTGGTATCTCACTCCCAGCGCACAAACACCGGCACACTTCTAAGCCAAAACGATCAACCAGCCGACGAAGCGGAGCAGTGACATGCGCATAAGGAGCAGCAATCGCAGCGTGTTCTAAACAATGCTGCTGGTGCGAGCTATCTCCACCAGCGCTTTCACCAGAGGCTCCTGAGCCATTAATGCTCTCGCCATTATCCTCAGCGCTACCCTCACTGGCCGTTCCCATCAGGCTCGACGCATTCACCGCCTCATCTGCTTTCGTTGCTTCCATAGAGTCAGCGGATTGCATTGACTCTGCCGCCCGGCTGGCACACTCCACGACATCCGATACACATGCCCGATCAGCAGATTTTTCAGCGCCATTTTCTCCGTCTTCCCCAGCTAGCGCACGGTATCCAGCGCCACGGAATAACTTGACGGCTGCATGCAAGAAAGCCAATACTGCCGGCGAATCCGGGTGTACGGAACGCACAAAATCCGGATACGACGTATCCGCATCCCACGTCAGCCCCAAAGCGGCGGCTACACGCCGCAACCGGCGTACATCACGCGGATCTGCTGGCGGCAACGTGCGAATAATGCCCACATTCGCCTCGCACATCATCTGCGCAGCAGCCATTCCCGTCATAATCGAAATCTGCGAATTCCATTGCTCAACATCAGTGAGTTCCCGAAATTCTAGCCGCAGTTCATCCCCCTGACGTTCCACGCGTTGCTCGGGTAGATTCAGCGAAATTCCTCCTCGCCGCGCCTCGCACTCTTGGCGCAACCGACCGATAATCCCTAGCAGCTCAGGTAAATCCGCTGGAACCTCCGCTGGTAAGACCGCATGCCCGTCGTATGCGCATTGGACTTGCTCATAACTCAGTTGAGCACGCGAGCGCACTCGGGCCAGTTCAACGTGAGTGCTGAGCACCTGACCATCAGTATCAACCTCAAAAGTCCACAGATATGCGGGGCGATCTTCCCCTGGCAGCAGCGACGCCGCGTGTGTGGATAACACCTCCGGGTGCAAGGGGATAATGCGATCTGGTAAATAAACCGTTGTTCCCCGCTCCCGCGTCTCCCGATCCAGTGGACCATCCGGAGTCATGAAAAGCCCCACCGCAGCAATCGCATAGATCACCCGCATACCGTGATCCGTGCGAGCTAATGCCACTGCCTGATCGAGATCACGCGAGCCCTCTGGATCAATTGTGACCAGTGGGATATCCGTCCGGCACGGTAACTCCTGCCATTGTGGGATACCACATTGTGCCGCACGTTCGGCCTCACGACGAGCATCGGCACTAAAATCCGCCGGTATCCCCGTATCCGCTATAATTTTCTGAATAAAAGGGTCAATAGCTTCAATGGGGACCCGATGAGGGCTAATACGCCGTTGCCGCATCGTGCTTACTCCTTATCCTGGACGAGACTACCCTCGCCAGCTAACGTGAAAAGTGGAAGGTACTGGCTAATATCTGCCCGCGTTCCGGAATAGGAAATCCGCTTAGGATCTATCGTCATCCCTAAGACCGCCGCCAGCCACGTATCCACATCAATTTCAACGACGTTCGGTGGCGTACCTCGGGTATGTATTGGGCCGGCAATTGCTTGAACAGCCCCCACCCAAGGAATCCGAATTTCAACTGAGCGACCTGGATAGCGATGAGCAAATTCTTCCAGCGCAAAACGTGCGGCGATTTTCTTCTCCGGTTCATCAAGAGAACCAGTACGCGCATAGACTGCCAACAGTTCGCGAGCAGCCGGTGCGTCAATGCGTCGTCTCATATCGCCATTCTATGCAGATATGCGCGGGCGGCGGGTTGAAGTAACCCGCCGCCCCATCTGTTTCTCGCTAAGCTAAGGCGCAAAATCGCCAGGCTTAACGGCACAGCGTTTTAGTTGTGGCGCCGCCGCTTGCCTGAATCGCCAGATCCTAACATCCGCAGATCTTCGATCTTTCGGCGCGGCACACTTTAGATAATGCCCTGCTCCAGCATGGCATCTGCCACTTTCATGAATCCAGCCGCATTCGCACCGACGAGGTAATTCCCCGGCACACCTAGCTCCTGCGCGGTTGACAAGCAGGTTGAGTGAATGTCCAGCATGATCTCATCAAGTTTCTGCTCCACAGTCTCGAAGCTCCATGCCTGCAAAGACGCATTCTGCTGCATTTCCAGCGCCGAGGTAGCCACACCACCAGCATTGGCTGCCTTACCCGGAGCGTAAAGCAGATTTGCAGCTTGGGCGATTTCAATTGCCCCCGGAGTCAACGGCATATTTGCCCCTTCGGCAATCAGTTTGACCCCGTTGGCGATCATCTCGCGCACATCATTGGCGTCAACCTCATTCTGGGTCGCACATGGCAGCGCAAGATCCGCTGGGATCCCCCAGACCTTCGCATCGGGGCGGAATTGCGCGTTCGAGCGCAGCTCAGCGTATTCACTGACGCGACCGCGGCGTACTTCCTTGATGTCCTTCAACAGCTCCACGTCAATACCGTCGGGATCATAAACGGCACCGGAAGAATCCGAGATAGAAACGGCAATACCGCCTTCTTTCTGCACCTTCTCAATGGCGTAAATGGCTACATTTCCCGCACCGGAAACCAGGACTCTCTTGCCAGCGATGGAATCATCCCGCGTGCCCAGCATTGCCTTAGTGAAAGTCACCAGACCATATCCAGTCGCTTCCGTCCGGCACAAGGAACCACCCCAACCGATACGCTTGCCGGTCAACACACCAGCTTCATTGCGATGCACGAGACGCTTGTACTGGCCAAATAGATAGCCGATTTCTCGGGCACCAACCCCAATATCGCCAGCCGGCACGTCAATATCAGCGCCGATATGCTTCGACAGCTCCATCATGAATGCCTGGCAGAAGCGCATGACTTCATTATCCGTCTTGCCATGCGGATCGAAATCCGATCCACCTTTGCCACCACCGATTCCCTGACCAGTCAGCGCATTCTTGAAAATCTGTTCGAATCCCAAGAATTTAATGACGGAAAGCGTCACCGAGGGGTGGAAACGCAAGCCACCCTTGTATGGACCAAGCGTGGAGTTGAACTGAATACGATACCCGCGGTTAACCCGCACTTTATTCTGATCGTCCTGCCAGGCAACCCGGAACATAATCTGCCGTTCCGGTTCGATGATTCGCTCCAGAATCGCGGCTTCCTGGTAATCTGTGCGCTCCAGCAACAGCGGTTCAACGCTTTCAATCACCTCTCGCACAGCCTGCTGAAATTCTGGCTGCGTCGGGTTGCGCTTGAGAGCTTCTTCATAGATTCGTTCTAACCGGGAATCCATACGCTTCTCCTTGTCTTATTCGTCCATAGCAGTGCTAAGAACACTTATGGGGACATTGTGGCACACTCAAGCATGCCCTGATCTGATCGCCGCCGAATAGCAATCAGCACAATTTTTCACGCACGAAAGCGTAACGCTCCGCCATTTCCGCAAGAACATCCTCGGCCACAACCGGAGCTGCTCCCCCGTGGGTCCAGGCGGAAACATCTTCACTAATGGCCTTGCGCAGATAATCCTTACCGAACACGCGCGGCACACCACAATCAACTTCGGATTTTAACCAATAGGTTGCTGAATCTGGCGTGAAGGCTTGATCTGCGAGAACATACTCCTCATCGCCTTCATCTGCCGATGATCCAAACTCCAATTTACATTCCGCGATAACTAATCCGCGTTCCGCACTGATTTCATTGGCCCGACGATACAGTTCCACTGATAATGAGCTCAGGCGACGAGCTTGATTCACCCCCAGCAATCGCTGTGCTTGAACCGGAGAGATGATCTGATCGTCAGCGCCAACTGCCCCTTTTACCGCTGGGATGAACACTGGCTTGGGCAGTTGTTGCCCAATCTCCAGCCCCTCAGGTTGGGCAATTCCACCGATAGTCTGCGCACATTGATATTCTTCAGCGACGCTTTCCGTCACATATCCGACGACGCTACATTCAACTGGAAACATCCGCAATCGACGCACAATCATTGCCCGCCCAGCAACTTCCGATGGCACATTGAGGGATAGATAATGCGTGGGAACAATGTCAGCTAATTGGTCAAACCACCAGGCGGCAATATCTGTCAGCAAGATACCTTTGCCAGGAATTGTTGCCGGTAGCACGCGATCATGAACAGAGATCCGATCCGAGGCAACAAACATCATCGTTTCACTACCGCTATACGCGGGCGCTCCGGCGGGAAGGTATATGTCGTGTACTTTGCCGGTATAAATGCGCGTCCAGTTCGGAATAGTCAGAAACGATGGCGAACTCATGACGCCTGTTCTCCTTCGTTGAGGCTACAGGGGCGTACTTCCATTTTAGCGCGAAACCCACGGATTCCACACTGTGAACTGAGGACATCCAGTTGGTGGACGCCATATTGAACGATCCATCATTTCATCGATTGCTCAATCAGTAATGCTCGGGACTAAAATATGGCAATGACGCGAGGAGGGCGCGACGTGAAACGTCGCACCCTCCCTCAGCGTTACAGGCAATAGCCTGCACGTATATCGCCTCTTATCAGCGTCAAAACTTACTTCGCAGCCTCAATGCGCTCGCGCAACTTGGCCAACTGTTCGGTGATCTCGGCCGGAAGCTTATCGCCGAACTGGGTAAAGTACTCTTCCGTCAGATCGGCTTCGGTTGCCCATGCTGCCGGATCAATCTCGAAGAGCTTCTCCCATACTTCGTCACTCAGATCAAGACCCTCAACATTGAAGTCTTCCTTCTTGGGGTACAAGCCGGTGACGCCTTCAACGGCCTCAACCTCGCCCGATGCGCGACGAACGATCCAGTCCAGAACGCGGGAGTTATCGCCATAGCCCGGCCACATGAACTTGCCGTTCTCGTCCTTACGGAACCAGTTAACCTGGTAGACCTTCGGGAACTTATCGCCCAGCTCCTTCTGCATCTCAATCCAGTGACCCCAGTAGTCGGCCATGTTGTAGCCGCAGAAGGGAAGCATTGCGAACGGATCGTGACGCAGAGAGCCAACTGCACCTTCGGCTGCAGCCGTCTGCTCAGAAGCCACCGAAGCACCGATGAATACACCATGTGCCGGCTCGTACTGCTCAGCAACAAGCGGAACGTTGGAGGCGCGACGACCACCGAAGAGGATCGCATCAACCGGAACGCCCTGCGGAGCTTCCCAATCTTCACAGATAATCGGGCACTGCGAGGCCGGAGTGGTGAAGCGGGAGTTCGGGTGGGCAGCCTTCTCGCCAGATTCCGGCGTCCAGTCGTTGCCATGCCAGTCAATCAGATGCTCGGGCACATCGCCGTCGATGCCCTCCCACCACACGTCGCCGTCATCCGTCAACGCAACGTTGGTGAAGATGGTGTTGGCCTTCATGGTTTCCATAGCCATCGGGTTGGTGTCGTAAGAGGTACCCGGGGCAACGCCGAAGAAGCCAGCTTCTGGGTTGATGGCGTACAGGCGACCATCCGGGCCAGGACGCATCCAGGCGATGTCATCGCCGACCGTCTCCACCTTGTAGCCCTCAATGGTGGGCTGGAGCATGGCCAGGTTCGTCTTGCCACAGGCCGAGGGGAAGGCGGCGGTAACGTGGTACTGCTTGCCCGTCTTTTCATCCGTCAGGCGCAGGATGAGCATGTGCTCAGCCATCCAGCCATCGCGGCGAGCCATCGTCGAAGCGATACGCAGCGCGAAGCACTTCTTGCCGAGCAGCGCGTTGCCGCCGTAGCCAGAGCCGTAGGACCAGATCTCGTTCGTCTCGGGGAAGTGGGTGATGTACTTTTCGTCGTTGCACGGCCAGGCAACGTCTTCGCGTTCCTTGCCTTCTGCGTCAACAAGCGGATAGCCCACGGAGTGAACGGCGGGAACCCACACGCGACCTTCACCAATGAGCTTCAGAGCTTCAGCACCCATGCGGGTCATAATGCGCATGTTGACAACGACGTACGGGGAATCCGTAACCTCGATACCGAGCTGGGAGATCGGGCCACCCAATGGACCCATCGAGAACGGAATGACGTACATGGTACGACCGGCCATTGCACCGCGGAATACACCCTTTTCACCAATGAGGGTTTCTTTCATTTCCGCCGGATCGGCCCAGTTATTCGTCGGGCCTGCATCTTCTTCCTTTTCGGAGCAGATGAAGGTACGCGACTCAACGCGAGCAACATCAGACGGCAGCGAGCGAGCCAAGAACGAGTTGGGACGCTTCTCCGGATTCAATCGGGTGAAGATACCCTTCTCAACCATTTCGGTCGTCAGGCGATCCCATTCTTCCTGCGATCCATCTGCCCAGTAAATATCCTTGGGCGTGGTCATGTTGGCAACTTCCGTTACCCATTCGATAAGATCTGCCGGCGCACAATCCGGTGCACCTGCGCGAACGTCCTCAACAGTGAACGTGGTGTTTGTCATCGCATTTCCTCCTAGAGACGGGCGATGTCGAAATCCTTCGCTCCCTATTATTCTGAAGATTTCTGTGAATTTGCTAGGACTATTGACTATTGCGCAATGAGCATAAGAATCATCGGCATAACATCGCGCCAGATGTGCTACAAATCACACCTGAAGCCATGGGAAAATGTCGGAATTCATCGAGAATCGCATCCAATTTTTTCACGGCAATCTACCCATTAGTGCCCTAGCTAGTAACATTAGTGGGGTATTAACTATCAAACACGAGGGTGTTACTCATGAAAAAATGGACACAGCGCAAGAAAGCGGGATTTTTTGCTATTTTAGCCCCGATCGCGTTGCTCCTGAGCGCATGCAACATGGATATGACGATCAAGGTCAATGAAGATGGCTCCGCCTCCGTTGTTATGGACTTCATTGACTCCAAAGGGATGATGAAAGCCGCTGGCATTAAATCCTGTGACGATCTAAAGAAGCAGATGGATACGATGGATTCAGAATCCTCGTCCGTCGATTTCACAATTGACGACATCTCACAGGGCGATACCCTGGGATGCCGATTCTCCTCAGCCTCGGGCGGAAACGTTATTGACGGTGAAACCCTGAAAGAAACCGACGATACCTTTATCCTGGAACTGACTGGATCAGATACCGGCACATCCACGCTCAATGAATCCGATATGAAGATGATGGAATCCATGGGTCTGTCCATGAAGGTCATCGTTGAAATGCCAGGCGATATTATCTCCGCCTCGAATGGTGGCAAGATCGAGGGCAATCGTGCCATCTACTCCGATCCCAATGTCTTTGACAAAGGCATGACAGTAGAGGGATTAAAGGAAGCCGGCGCTCACTCAAACGGCAGCAGCAGCTCCGATGATAAATCAAGCAGCAGCTCTGATGAGTCCAGTAGCTCTGGCGACAAAGACGCAACCACATCTGGCGATGTAACAACCGCCTCCGATTCCGATAGCAGCGGAACCCCGATCTGGGTATGGATTGCTATTGCTGTTGTTGCCGCGGCTGTCGTTGCTGGCGCCCTCTTTGCAATCCTGCGTGGCAAGAAGAAGAACGACGCACCTCTAGCCGCTACTACTTATGGTCAAGGCACTGGCTACCCGACCCCCGGGTACCAGCCCAATACCTACGGTCAGCCCAACTCCTATGGTCAACCGGCGCAGCCACAACCAGGTGCACAGCCTTACGGCCAGGGATATGGTCAGCCTTACGGTCAGCCAACACAGCCCGCGCAGCCGACCATGCCGCCGCAGGCTCCCTACACCCAAGGCGACTACCCCTCTACTCCGCAAGCGCCACAAGGTCCGACGAACTAATCGAACCGAAAGCTGATTGCATAAGGTAAACAGTCCACTAAATGGGGTGGTGCTCATCGCACAGATGAACACCACCCCATTTATATACCCGCATAGATACGGTCACGTATCAGCCGAATCCCCGACGACCGCCTATATAGCGCACACTACAGGATGGACGTCCTCGGCTAACAGCATGCGTGCCCATCCGTACCAGCCGAACTGGTTGGCAACTATTTTTCCGCAGCTATTGTTCGGGCAGGTTTGCGCATGTTCCCTTATACCCTGCAAAGAACATGACATAAGAGCCAACACTACCCCCGTCCCGAAACTGATTTAGAGCACCGCCAAACCCGATTTAAGCGCTTTCAGGAAGCAAGGCGAAACGCGAGATCGTCTGATTGCGCTCTGGCCCCACTCCAATAGCCGAAATCCGGCATCCTGACAATTCTTCAATACGTTTCACATACCCCTGAGCCGTATCAGGGAGCTCGTCGAATGCCGCACACTGCGAAATATCCTCAGACCATCCCGGCAAATATTCGTAGATCGGTTTCGCGTGATGCATATCCGACTGGTTCTCCGGCATATCTTCGACCTGCATCCCATCAATCTCGTATGCCACGCACACCGGAATACGCTCAATTCCCGTTAAGACATCGAGTTTCGTCAAGACGATATCCGTCATTGAATTAACTCGAGTGGCATAGCGAGCCACTACTGCGTCATACCATCCCGTCCGGCGGGGGCGCCCTGTCGTCGTCCCAAATTCATGGCCAACCGTGCGTAGATACTCTCCCGATTTGTCAAGAAGCTCCGTGGGGAACGGTCCTTCTCCGACCCGCGTCACGTAAGCTTTCGCCACCCCAATAACCCGATCAATACGCATCGGCCCAACACCCGAGCCCGAGCACGCCCCAGCAGCCGTACAGGTTGAGGAAGTAACAAAGGGATATGTGCCATGATCGATGTCCAACATGGCCGCCTGACCACCCTCAAAAACAACAGTTTGACCTGCATCTAGCGCTTTATTCAGGAGCGTGGACACATTCGTTACCATCGGCGCTACCCGAGGCGCATACGCCAGTAGCTCCTGAACGATATCCTCCACCACAAAGTGTTCCTCAGCCGGCAACTGGCTGAGCATCTGATTCTTCTGCCGCAGTGCCCCGGTGACTTTCTGCCGCAAAATCGATGGATCAAAGAGATCTTGAATCCGCAAACCAATGCGATTCATCTTGTCAGCATAGGTTGGGCCAATACCCCGCCCCGTCGTGCCAAGTTTGCGCTCACCTAACATCCGCTCGTTCAACGCATCGATGCGTTTGTTATATGAGGGGATAATATGGGCCGACGAGGAAATCTTCAGACGCGAGGTATCCACTCCTCGCCGCTGGAGGTCGCCCAATTCCGCAAAGAGCACCTCCAAATCCACAACCACCCCATTGCCAATCACGGGCGTACATCCTGGCGAGAGGATACCGGCAGGCAAGAGGTGCAAGGCAAAAGTATCACCATCAACAACCACAGTGTGCCCCGCATTATTTCCGCCGTTGTATTTCACAACATAATCAACCCGAGTGCCGAGCTGATCCGATGCTTTTCCTTTGCCTTCATCGCCCCATTGCGCTCCGACGATCACCACTGCTGGCATGACTCATTTTCCTTTACCTATTGACCTACGACGCCCGTGCGGTATTCACGCCGCCGCATGCGCCCCGTTTAGTGTATGAGCCGAGCCCCTATCGGGCAATCATGTGTTCTATCCTGAGATACCCGCACCAAATCGCCCTATATTACTTAAATCCAGCTATTTATATCGGCACAAGCTGCTGGTATCCGGCGCAGGGTCACCGCCGATATTCGCGATTACATTGCCGATATACAAGAAATGACCACTAGATTCGAGCATGTACATTCTTCATATATCAGTTGTATATATAAACTCGCCGATACACGACGTCAACACAAAAAGGGCGATCACATACGCAAATAGGCACGCACAACCACTGCCGATTTTTCGCCGTCTCCTACCCCTATTTCACGCTCTCAGCGCAATAACACAATAGAATATATAGCTTTGCTTAACTCTAAGCTCACCAAGAGAAGAAAATGTGTGCGCCCCAGATCAAGGCGAATCAACCGAGATTAACCCTTACCCCACATACCCGATGTTATTTGCTGAGCCTACCCCAAGTAATAACGTGCCCACCTTAGCTGCGTAGCCTATATAAAAGCTTCTGCTTGCCTATGATTCATCAAAGATGGCCTCCGCCGTAAGACGGATACCGCAGGCACAAGAACCGCCATTTTAGGCGATAAACTGATTCTGAGTTCACCTACTACAGCACGCAAGCAATACGGTAGCTAATGACACGAAGAGAGGCCGATATGGATATACGTCTTCACGACCCGCGCAACACGGCAGTCAACTCACTGTGCACATTCCTGCATTACGCCATGCCTGACGTCATCCGATCTCGACCGGCGCGATTCGTCCTCAAAACGTCGATTCTTGGCACGATGATAGTGGAGAATATTCGCACCTTTGTGCCCTTAGATAATCCCACGCTACACGAGAGTGCCACACCGAAAACGCAGGCCGAATCCCCCGCCCACACTGACAGCGCCACAAACATATCTTCTGCCGAAGCAGGCAAAACAGAATCCGACGTTGCCGACGCCGCATCTACTGCTGCTAGCAGTTCTGCTTCTGCTAACTCCGCCGCCTCTACTGAAACAGCTACAGGCGATACCGTGCTTCACGATACGATGCACGGTCCAACAGTACGGCGTATCGGCAAAGCTATCGAGGCCCATCCCCGCGCCGCAATGGGCGCATTAGCAGCCATGACGGTGGGGAGCATCGGTTTACTGTGCGCCACAGAAAGCGGGATTTTCCGCCGCGGTGAACGCCGGCGGCGCGCGGGAATCCGCGGGGCACATTCCCGCCAGGCACTGCTAGCCGTTGGTCTTACGGTGGCAGCAGACCTTCTCGTCAACTAAAACCTAACCAAAGGTACCGGATACCGGCATTAACGCAATAGCTCGCTAACTAGGCTCGGTGCTTTAACGAGGAAATAGCAGCCATCTAGCGAGAGTATTTATCCCGACGATTCTTATCTAACTACCGTAAACAACACAGCTCACTACTAAGTGCGTATAAAGTGGGGGGGGGGGGGGGGGGGGGGGGTGCGCCCCCCTTTTTTTGTGCGCTGGTCTATTTTCCTTC
>NZ_JBKIWR010000006.1:0-6891 GCF_046599595.1 Trueperella sp. LYQ143
CCCCCCCCCCCCCCCCCCCCCCCCCCCCCCCCTCCCCCCCCCCCCCCCCCCCCCCCCCCCCCCCCCCCCCCCCCCCCCCACTTTAGTATCAGTATCTAGCTAATCTGCTATCTACTCAGATTAGCGCATCTTCTGACCGGCCGAGCCGAGCTGCTGGCATGCCTCCACCACGCGGGCAGCCATACCGGCTTCTGCCTTCTTGCCCCACGCGCGCGGATCGTATGCCTTCTTGTTGCCGACTTCGCCGTCAACCTTGAGAACGCCGTCGTAGTTTTGGAACATGTGCTCCACTGCCGGACGAGTAAAGGCGTACTGCGTATCGGTATCAATGTTCATCTTGATAACGCCGTGCTTAACTGCCGTAGCGATCTCTTCTGCGGTCGAGCCAGAACCACCGTGGAAGACCAAATCAAACGGGCGCTCCTTGCCGTACTTCGCACCGACTTCACGCTGAATCTCACCGAGCAGCTCCGGACGCAGCTTAACCGCACCGGGCTTGTAAACGCCGTGAACATTGCCGAAGGTCAGAGCCGTTAGGTAGCGACCATTCTCGCCTAGACCGAGGGCTTCCACCGTCTTCATGCCGTCTTCTGCCGTGGTGTAGAGCTTCTCGTTGATCTCGTTGGCAACGCCGTCTTCTTCGCCACCAACAACGCCGATCTCGATTTCCAGGATTGCATTGGCACGACGTGCCAGAGCGAGCAGCTCCTTAGCGATCTCCAAGTTCTCATCGAGCGGAACTGCCGAACCATCCCACATGTGGGACTGGAAGAACGGTTCACGACCAGCTTCTACTTCCTTAGCAGACAGCTCCATAATGGGGCGAATCCAGGAATCAATGTTCTGCTTTGCGCAGTGATCGGTATGCAAAGCAACCGTCACCGGGTAGTTCTTCGCAACTTCGCGAGCGTATGCCGCAAGAGCGAGCGAACCAGCGACGCGATCCTTAATCGTAGAACCGGAAGCGTATTCAGCGCCGCCGACGGAAATCTGGATGATGCCATCCGACTCAGCATCCGCCAAGCCCTGCAGAGCGGCCGTTACCGTCTGCGACGAGGTCACGTTGAATGCCGGATAAGCGAAGCCGCCTTCCTTGGCACGGTCGAGCATCTCATTGTAAACCTCAGGTGTTGCGATACCCATCTGGGACTAACTCCTTCATATATGACAAACGAACAGTCCCATTATCTCACGCTTAGCACACCTACATCTAGCCAAATAGTCCTCATTTTATCTACGTATTATTTGACCGCTGCTCCAGCCATCGCAAAAGAGTGCAGAAGAAATGCAGCAGAAAGCCACCAGCACCCACATAGCTATCAAGGAGCACCTCACGTCGGCTTTTCGCTAATTGCCGCAGTGAACCAAGCCAAAATATTGCTATCACGCCCACCAGCGCGCGCGTATGCAACCTGGCCACTCAGTTCACTGGGCAGCGCCGGTTTAAGCGCACAGCCCCTGGCACGCACAGCTAGCGGCGATGCTGAAGCACCCACATGTGCTGCGCGATTGCTGCCGCTGCCGCAACATTGAGCGAGCGCGTCGAACCATACTGTGGAATATAAACTGCCATCGGGCACACCGCGCGCAATTCCTGGGAAATACCCGTCGATTCCTGCCCAAATACCAGCACGCAACGTTCTGGCAAAGCTGCCGTCTCTATCGGCTCAGTATTCCCCGTATTGTCAACAGCAACCAGAACATAATCATGCTCAGCAGCCCACCCAGCCAGCTCATCTGCATCGGGATGATGGAACATATCGAGATAACGATCCGTCACCAGCGCCCCACGCCGATTCCATCGACGCCGACCCACAATGTGTACGCCACCGACGTTAAAGGCGTTACCCGTCCGCACAATTGACCCAATATTCAAATCATGTGCGAGGTTCTCAATAGCCACATGAAGGGCACAGCGCTGTTGAGCTAGATCGTCATGGATTGCTTGCACCGTCCAGTAACGGTATTTATCTACCACGTTTCGTCGATCACCGTTGGCTAGCAGCTCCGGATCAAAGTGGCTCTCCGTCGGGATGGGCAGATCTGGATGTTCTACTTCCCACGGGCCAACGCCTGGAATCCCGCCAATTTTCTCCCCGTTACCCCAAATGGAAAATCCGCTCGGATCGTGGGTCGGAGTGTTTTCATCTATGACGCTCACCAGATTTACTCAGCTTCCACGCCCAAATCCGCAATACCAAGTGCCGCGTAATATGGCACTCCCTCGGCTTCAATCTTTGCCGCCGCACCCGTTGCGCGATCAACCACAACCGCCACGGCAAGTACATGCGCCCCAGCTTCACGGGCTGCAGCAATTGCCGTCACTGGGGAGCCACCCGTCGTAGAGGTATCTTCAACAATCACTACTCGTCGGCCGGCAATATCTGGACCTTCAATTTGCCGTTTCATGCCATGATCTTTCGCTGCTTTTCGCACGACGAAAGCGTCAATATCCAGACCGCGTGAAGCCGCCGCATGCATAATCGCAGTCGCCACCGGATCTGCCCCCATCGTCAAGCCACCTACTGCGTCAATATCATCAGCGCTTAACCCGTTTTCTTCTAACATATCGAGCATGACGTGCCCAATTAACGGTCCAGCTTCGTGATGTAACGTCGAGCGGCGCATATCGACGTAATAATTCGAGGTACGGCCAGAGGCGAGGGTAAATTCTCCGCGCTCAACGGATAAGCTGCAAATCAGCTCGGCGAGTCGTGCCTTCGGGGTATCGTTTGTTATCACAGTGTGTATCCTATGCTTTCGACGTACTAAAACTGCTAGCTAATAACTGTATTTACTCTTTAGTGCGCGGTGGGATACCCGCCACTGACGGGGATATGGAGCGCCCAGAACGCCCCGGGCCAGCTAACCGCCGCACCAACCACCGAGGAGCCAAGCGAGTCACTCCGGCGGTTACTTGGTACAGCAGAGTCGGCGTGACGAGAACTCGCCCTTTCCAAGCAGCGTCAAGGGCAGCTCGAACCACCTGGGGAGCTGTGGCAAATACCCAATCGGGCCATTGTGCCGCGTCAACATGTGAGCGCTCATGGAATTCGGTGCGAATAAGCCCTGGAGTCACCGCCGTAACGCTGACGTCCGTACCGGCCAATTCCACCGCCAAGCCCTCACTGAATGTGCGCACCCAGGCTTTATGCGCAGAATATGTGCCTTGAGCGGTCAGGGCCGTCATTGAGGAGACGTTAATAATTATTCCGCCGCCAAACTCCACCATGCTTTGCGCGGCCGCATGAGAGAGTATCAATACTGCGCGCACCATGACGTCCAGAGCCTGACATTCACGTTCAATAGCGCCGCCAAGAAAATCCTGCCCCAGACCAAAACCGGCATTATTCACTAGAACGCGCACCTCGCGGGAGGCATCGCGAATCCGTTGTGCAACGCGCTGCGTATCGTCAAGAACGCTTAAATCTGCGGGAAGTACCTCCGCTTCTACTGCGCATTGTTCCCGTACTTCCTGGGCAAGCTGTGCGAGTCGCTGCTCATCGCGAGCTACCAGCACGACGTTATATCCGGCGCGAGCTAACTGCCAGACGAATTCTGTTCCCAATCCGGAGCTAGCTCCAGTAACTAATGCGTAGGCCATGACTCAACCCTAGCAGTTCTCGAAAGGTTCCTATCTTTTCTGAACTCAGTCGCTGTAGGAGTAGCAGCAAGAATATGTGGACGGATAGCACGCTCATGGGCTCGTCAAAAACCATAATCGGCTCATATATAAAAACCATTATCGGCTCGTTTCAGGCAGGCAGACGGTCATATAGGCACGTAGGCAAAGGCATGGTCAGCACCGCTAAAACAGATAGAGCTGGATGCCCTGCCCAAGATAGAACGTCCGTGTTCTTTTTTTTCGCCTTGCCTGCCAGTAAGTAGATCCCACACGGCACTGATACACATTTGCGCTGACGGATTTTTCCGCGAAAAGATAGCGACAGTGCGCTTAACATACTCACGGTATAGGCTGGACGGGTGAAACTTGCGACGTGGAACATCAACTCAATTCGTGCCCGCACCGATCGGGTTATCGACGTCCTGAACCGCCACGACCTCGATATTCTGGCTCTCCAGGAAACCAAATGCCGCACTGAGCAGTTCCCTGCCGAGCTCTTTGAACAAGCGGGATACCACGTCTGTGCTCATGGCGACGGGCAGTGGAATGGCGTGGCGCTTATTTCCCGCTATCC
Organism: Trueperella sp. LYQ143; assembly: GCF_046599595.1. Lineage (NCBI taxonomy): Bacteria > Bacillati > Actinomycetota > Actinomycetes > Actinomycetales > Actinomycetaceae > Trueperella > Trueperella sp. LYQ143. The sequence goes on from NZ_JBKIWR010000006.1 coordinate 4,200, forward strand.
GATAACCGAGGTGGCGACCCAGTTTTCTGGGCAGCCTGGCTTCACTAAAGGGGAGGCAGCCCCTGGCGAGTTTCTTAGTGGAACGGTTGAGCCACGTGCTCTCGGTGCGACGATTCGCGGGGTGCGGGTATGGTCGCTGTACGTCCCCAACGGTCGTTCCCTTCTCGATCCTCACTACTCGTATAAGATCGCGTGGCTTAACGCCCTGCATGAGGCAATAGATCATGAGATCTCTGCTAATCCGGATGCCCAGATTGCTCTGGTTGGCGATTGGAACGTCGCTCCGAGCGATAGCGATATATGGAACCATGAGGCATTCGATGGGCTATACGTCTCGCCCTTAGAACGCGCTGCTTTCGAACAGTTTGCCGAGCTGGGTATGGAAGAAGTGACGCGAGCGCGAGTCACAAATTACACCTTTTGGGATTATCAGCGGCTGCGTTTCCCACGCAACGAAGGCATGCGAATCGACTTCATTTGGGCTTCCTCTGCTCTGGCACAGCGCGTCACCAACGCCGCAATTGATCGCGAGGAGCGCAAGGGGAAAGGTGCCTCTGACCACGTGCCCGTCATTATTGAATGGGCAAATACTGACGAAAACTGAGTAAACACCAATTATTCGTTGCAGTTCCGCCGGCGCACATTCCGCTGTTGTCGCCATTCGTCGTAACTAATTTGGCACGGTTATGCGCTTACTATATGCCGTAGGTAGTGGATCAATGATTGCGTACCGATTCGGCGCTCGTTCCCTAGCAGCACTTTCCTTATAGCCAGCACCTACCTTATGGCGAGCAGCACGCAGATATGACGGATGCCAGGTCTGCCCCCTATGCGCTTCCATATCTGGCTCGATACCAGCTAAAACAGCGGATACTCAGGAAACGACGGGCCATCCTCATTGCGAAACAGTGTTCTGCCACATCTCATTCGTCAGTGCTGGCCACAGCCGAATATGCTCAGAACAGAACTCCTTTTCTCCAAGGAAAACCCCTGCTTTGCGCGCAATTAGATCCACATAGATAAACGACCCCGACATCCCGAAATGCCCAACGACTCGATCCGAGAAAGACGGCCCAGTCCAATGCGGATGATCGGGGTTACGGATCGAAAACCCCAAGCCCCACGGGTTATCAGAGCTCGACCCGTATCCAGGAGTGATACCCGCTATTTTCGGGAATTGAACCGTACACGCTTCTTCGGCAAGTTCAGCGGGGATACACGTCGGGTTGAGAATTTCCAGCCCAAAACGCATCAAAGAATCAGCCGTCCCACGAGCCGAATATGCGATTGATCCGCGACATTCCACCGCGTCCATCCCTAAGGGGGCGAACACGCTCCGAGAAATCCAATCGTGGATATTCATTCCGATCCGCTGTTGCACTTCATGTGCCAGCACGTCATACCCATAATTGGAGTAAATACGGCGTCTACCTGGCCGCGCGATCGGCTCTCCATGAGCTGGTGGCAGGCCGGAGGCATGCGCTAACAGATGCCGAAATGTTGAGCCGGGCGGCCCAGCCGGATCATCCAGACGCAAATACCCCTTATAGACAGCGACCAGAACAGCCCACGCCGCAATTGGCTTTGTGACCGACATATACGGATACCAGCGGTCTACGTCTCCAACCATCACATCAGGTTGCGCGCCACTAAAAGCAATATAGCTGTGTTCGAAACGGAATTCGTCGGTAGAAAGCGGGTCAAAACGCATAGCTCCACTGTGGCACATGCTCAGCCGAATGGAAAATACTTTTTGCCACGTCTCGGGCAGTAGCCAGCTACGTAGCCAGCTACACCGTGCTCGCCGCCCTGGTTATCGGCATGTGATCGAGTTTCAAACCGAATTCGCTACTATTTTTTATTTCCCCGCACTGCTCTGCAGGTGATATGCACCCGCTATCTTGTTAGCATTTTGGCGTATTTCCATCACTGACGGTCATATCACGCCGGAGCGCTCATGCAGGGGATTTTCTCCTTTGCCACAGAAAGGGCTAGTATAAAAATGTGACGGAGGATACAACGACGTGGGGGTCGCACTCAAAGAAACCACGCATCAATCGCGGTCATGCACGCCCCGACCATGCACAACGCGACGCCACCTCACCCTTTTGCCAAAAATCTGATCCTCGGTTAATCCGTGCGCGCTCACATCGCCGCCCTGACCTGTACGCCCCACCGCCCGGGCATGAGCACCCCAAGCCACTGTGTACTCATATCAGCATGGACGAGGCCGAGCGGATTGCCGCTCTCGCCGCCCACCCATCACAATTTTTTCGACGCGCATTGGCACCTGCACCTGAAGCGCCTGCGGGAACACCAGCGCGATCGAGAAGATCAGCGCGCGAACTGGCAGCACCATACCCCACAGCACAGGCTCACCTCTCACTAACACCACACCATATATCCCCGACGACACAGCGCATTATCGCTATCGTCCTGGCGCTGAGCTTCGGCACACTCGGGATACACAATCTCTTCCTAGGGCACTATGCGCGAGCCGCGCGCAACATCCTGCTATGGGCTGGATGCGTATGTGCAAGCGCACTGACCGGCAACGCCCTCTTCCTCTTTCTGCCAATCGGGCTCGTCGCATACGAAATCGTAGAGATTGCTCGCAGGCACGGCCCATACTCCGAATAATCCGCAAATATTACACACCGACGAATGGTGGCAATCAGTGGCGGGGGGGGGG
>NZ_JBKIWR010000007.1:0-13418 GCF_046599595.1 Trueperella sp. LYQ143
TGGGGCAGAGTGTGGTGAAGTGCACAAAGTGGGGCGAACATGTGTTCGAAAAAGCGGGGTGGAAGTGGGGCGAAAACGCGTAAAATCCTTCTACCATGCGGAAGGGTTCTGCTCCCTCCTCCACCGCCATCTCTTTCGGGACGTTGAATCAACGTCCCGATTTTTTATTTCCATTACATGCCACGTGCTTCCACAGTATGTTTCGTATCCGTCAAGCTCTCGCTTAGACTTTCGACAGGAAAGGGAATAGCTATGTCGATTGGTTTCCATCGGGATAAATATATTGAGATGCAGTCTGCTCATATTCAGGAGCGCCGCGACGCTATCGGCGGCAAGCTCTACCTGGAAATGGGAGGGAAGCTCTTTGATGACCACCATGCCTCTCGGGTTTTACCTGGGTTCACCCCGGATAACAAGATCGTCATGCTCGAACAGATCAAAGACGAAATCGAGATTGTTGTCTGCCTGAATGCCAAGGATATTCAACGCCAGAAGAAGCGCGCGGATCTGCAGATTTCCTATGAGGATGACGTTTTGCGCCTGGTTGATGTGTTCCGGGAGCGCGGTTTCCTGGTGGAAAACATCGTCGTGACGCAAATGGATGAATCCAACCAGCAAGCGCAGGCCTTTATTGAACGTCTACAGCGGCTGGGTTTGAAGGTGGCCAAGCATCGCGTTATTGCTGGATACCCTTCCGATACCCACCGGATCGTTTCGCTGGAAGGGTTCGGGGTTAATGACTATGTTGAAACCTCGCGGGATCTCATTATCGTCACAGCTCCTGGCCCAGGTTCGGGCAAGCTGGCGACCTGCCTTTCACAGATTTATCACGAGTATCAGCGGGGTAAGCAGGCAGGCTACGCCAAATTTGAGACGTTCCCGATTTGGAATATTCCGCTAGAACATCCCGTGAATCTGGCTTATGAAGCGGCAACGGCTGATTTGGACGATATTAACGTCATTGATCCGTTCCATTTGAGTACCTATGGCAAGCAAGTCACCTCGTATAACCGTGACGTTGAGGTGTTTCCGCTGCTGAAGTCGCTGCTAGAGACGATGGCCGGATCGTGCCCGTATGCCTCTCCAACGGATATGGGTGTGAATATGGCGGGTATGTGCATTAGTGATGACGAGGTAGTTCGGCAGGCTTCTCGCCAGGAGATTGTGCGGCGCTACTTCAAGGCCTTAGTGGATGAGCAGGCCAACGATCTGGATTCGACGATTTCTGATCGGGTGGCCATCATCATGTCGAAAGCTGGTACGACGGTAGCGGATCGTCGCGTGGTTGCTCCAGCTCGCGAGTTGGAGGAGCGTACCGGCGCTCCGGCCTGTGCGATGGAGCTGCCAGATGGCACGATTATCACGGGTAAAACCTCGGAACTTTTAGGGTGTTCTGCGGCTATGTTGTTGAATGCCTTGAAGCATCTGGCAGGGATTGATCCAGAGATTCCGTTGCTTTCCCCGCGTTCCATTGAGCCTATTCAGACCTTGAAAACCACTCATCTTGGGTCACGTAATCCACGGTTGCATACCGACGAGGTGTTGATTGCCTTGTCGGTATCGGCTGGTGAATCCGAGGATGCCCGTCGGGCTTTAGAACAGTTGCAGAGTCTGGCCGGATGTGATGTGCATACCACAACGATTCTGGGCACGGTAGATGAAGGCATTTTCCGTAATCTTGGAATGCTCGTCACGTGCGAACCGAAGTATCAGCGCAAGACGTTGTACCGCAAGAAGTAATTGCGTTTACGTAATGAATAATGCCGCAAGGCGGATACAGGGAGTTGGCATGAGCCAAACTGACCACACTCATACAGATATGACAGCACCGACGCAGCCGCATGATGGTCGGGTATCGGGGTTAACCACAGAGCAGGTCGAACAGCGCCGAGCTGCGGGGCGGGCGAATGAGCTACCGCCGCGTACTGGAAAAACTGTTCGCCAGATCGTACAACAGAACGTTTTTACACGAATTAATGCGATTTTAGCGGTTCTGCTGGTTATGGTCCTCAGTACTGGATCATGGATTAATGCGGCCTTTGGTTTGTTGATTGTGGTGAATTCAGCGATTGGCATTATTCAGGAGTTGCGGGCGAAGCATACCCTGGAATCGCTGTCGATTATCGGCGAGGAGCATCCGCGCGTATGGCGGGATGGCACGGTCGTAGAGGTGAAGCAAGAGGATCTTGTGTTAGATGACCTTGTGGAACTTGCGGCTGGCAATCAGATCGTGGTTGATGGCGAGGTGGCAACCTCAGATTATCTTTCCGTCGATGAATCGAATCTGACTGGTGAATCGGATCCAGTGGCGAAAAAAGCTGGCGATACGGTGATGTCTGGTTCTTTCGTGGTTTCCGGAACGGGCTCATACGTGGTGACGAAAGTGGGGGCGCAATCCTATGCGGCGAAGCTCGCTCAGGAGGCTTCGCGTTTCACCTTGGCGCGTTCCCAGTTGCAGGCGGGTATTGATTCGATATTGCGCTACGTGACGTGGGTGCTCATTCCGGTGGGAATCGTGACGGTTATTTCTCAAATGCGTTCGGGGGTTTCCCGTTGGCAGTCAATGATTCTCGACATTACCGGCGCGCTTGTGCCGATGGTTCCCGAGGGATTAGTGCTGATTACCTCAACGGCTTTCGCACTGGGTGTGATCCGTTTGGGTCGGCGTCAGTGTTTGGTTCAGGAGCTGCCCGCTATTGAGGGATTAGCGCGCGTGGACGTCGTATGTGCGGATAAGACGGGGACGCTGACGGAGAACACCTTGGAGTTTGCCGAGCTAGTGATCGCTGAGGATGCGCGAATGGATCGCGATGCGGCAACTGGGGCTTTAGCTCAATTGTTGGCAACGGATCCAGCCCCTAATGCGACGGCACAGACGGCAATGGAGCAGTTCCCGTTAACGCAGCAGCCGTGGCCAGTTGTGGCCCGTCAGCCGTTTACTTCAGCGAAGAAATGGTCTGGGGCTACTTTTGCCGAGGGCACAGTTACGATTGTGGGTTCTTCGGGGGCAGGCACTGCGCAGGCCGGTTCTGCTGGTAGCACCCCGTGTTCGTGGGTGATGGGTGCGCCTGACGTTTTGGCCCAGTCACATCCGCTGGGTCAGCAGGCGGAAGAGATCGGTGCTACGGGCAAGCGCGTGATTGTCTTTGGATGGTGCGAGACGCCGGTGGATCAAGAGAATGCCCCGGGGCAGGTTCATCCGGTTGGGCTATTGGTGTTCGAGCAGCGCATCCGCCCAGATGCTGCCGATACCTTGGAATATTTTGCCCGTCAAGATGTTGATGTAAAGGTCATTTCCGGGGATAACGCGACCTCGGTTGCCGCGGTAACGAATCGTTTAGGAATAGATGCGGGCCAGGCGGTGGATGCTCGGCATATCGAGGATTCTGAGTTTGACGAGGTAATTACCAGCAATCGTACATTTGGTCGAGTGCGCCCCGATCAGAAACAGGCGATGGTTAAGGCCCTGCAAAAGGCTGGTCATACGGTGGCAATGACGGGCGATGGCGTCAATGATGTTTTGGCTTTGAAGAATGCTGATATTGGGGTGGCGATGGGCTCAGGCTCAGCGGCAACCCGAGCGGTGGCCAAAATTGTGCTACTGGATAACCGCTTTGCGACTTTGCCGTATGTGGTGGGAGAAGGGCGCCGAGTGATCGGCAATATCGAACGAGTGGCTAATCTGTTTTTAACAAAGACGATCTACTCCGCGATTTTGGCTATTCTCATTACGGGCGCGTCGGTGCCGTTCCCCTTCGTGCCTATTCACGTCACGATTACCGGCTGGTTTACTATTGGAATTCCCGCATTTTTCTTAGCTTTGCCACCGAATAACAATCGGGCAAAATCACATTTCGTCCGGCGTGTTTTGCATTTTGCGGTGCCGGCTGGAGTGATCGTCGGGGTGACGGCGGTGGTGGCTTATCTTGTGGTCTCTGGCGGGCATGTGCCCGACCATCACGTGCAAGAGTCCACGGCGGCTTTGGCGGCCCTCATTATTCCTTCTTCCTGGGTGTTGTGTTGCATTGCGCGTCCACTTTCCCCGTGGAAATTAGCATTGATTATTTTGCCACTTGTGGGTTATGGGGTGATTTTTACCTGGTCGGTGACGCAGCGGATGTTCTCCTTGGATTCGTCGAATGTACAGATGATGATAGTGGCGAGCGTGATCGGGGTAGTGGGAGCACTCGGTGTAGAAGGCGTATGGTGGTGGAATCGGATGCGCTCTGAGGATCCGACTCCGTTGTGGAAGCCAGAGCCGTTCTTTGATTCTGAGGTAACGCACAGCGAGGAGCGCAGCAGCGCAAAGTAACGCAATCGCACGTTCTGGAGCTAGCGGTGTTGTGGTGTGTGGATAAGGGAAGTGAATGAAGATTCAGTTGCGTTATTTTGCTGCGGTCGCGGCGGCAGCCGAACGAGAGGTAGAGACGATTGAGTTTCCGACGGCGGTTCGGGTCAGCGAACTAATGGCTGAGATTATGCGGCGGCATCCGAGTGAGCGAATGGCTCATGTGCTCGATATATCGTCTTTTTTGGTGGATGGCAGCTATGCCGAGCGGGAGGCTGAGCTCAGCGGCGAGGTAGTGAATGTTGATATTTTGCCGCCGTTTGCGGGTGGTGATCCGGATGCGGTGATCTTGCCTCAGGTAGCGAAACGTCATCGGATTGCGAGCCAAGGCGTGGGCGCTCGTGGGTGAGCGCGGCACAATTGCGCCGCTGGTTGCGCCCGGGGCAGAGCTGAGTGCTGAGCAGCAGGAACGTTTTGCTCGGCATATTAGTCGGGAAGAGATCGGCATGATCGGTCAGCGGCGTTTGCTTAACGCTCGGGTGCTGATGGTCGGTGCAGGCGGTCTGGGATCAACGGTTCTGCTCTACCTGGCGGCTGCAGGTGTGGGAACTATCGGGATTGTGGATAACGATCGCGTAGATCTGACGAATCTGCAACGGCAAATCATTCATTCAACGGCGGCAATTGGGGAACTGAAAGTTGATAGTGCGGCGCGGCGCTTACGAGAGCTCAATCCAGAAATACGCATTGAACGAATGGCACTGCGCCTAGATAGCGAGAATATCGACGAGGTACTGCACGGGTGGGATCTCATTATTGACGGCACGGATAATTTACCTACGAGGTATCTCATCAGTGACGCTGCCGCAAAAGCGGAGATCCCGCTGGTGTGGGGCACAGTCCTCGGGTGGCACGCGCAAGTGTCGGTGTTCTGGAGCGGGCCTCGGGCGGTGGCGGCCGGGTTCCCCGGCCCGCGCGGGATTTCGATGCGGGATATTTTCCCGCGCGAGGCACCGCCGCAGGCGGTGCCTCCCACCGCCCAGGTGGGCTTGCTGGGGGCGGTTCCTGGGCAAGCTGGGGTCGTCATGGCAAGCGAAGCGATCAAGCTCATCACTGGAGCTGGTGTACCGCTCGTGGGGAGGATCCTGCTTATTGACGCCCTTACGGCTCGCACGCATGAGATCCCAATTGTGCCGCGTGTGTCGCATACCGATACTCCGTCGGGTGAATAAAACCTGTCGGATTGATATGTGCGCCTGCCAGAGTGCGGCGAGGTCAATTGGGTGAGGAGTTAGGGATGGCCGACGGTCGAGTGCCATTTTGGCAAGCCAGATCAATGAAAAATGTCAGTTAGTTCAATGAGATCGTCAGTTGGGTCAAATGAAACTGCCAAATCGATTAATGGCAACACTGCCAGCCAGGCAACGAGGACGTTAACCAGCTCAGCGATATGTTAGCCGCTTGGGATGATCGGGGCACTGCTACGGTTGGCGCATTCAGGGGTTAGATTGATGGATGTGTCTCGTCAGGTCAGCGCACGAGGAGGATCGCGTAGGTCGCGAATACCTGAAGCGTGTCAGCTTCTTGGGAGCCTTGTGTGGGCGAGAGTAGTATCTCGGTTGGCAGATTCGCCAGCGAGATTGATGAATATATGCCTGGGGTTGAGAGCGCAAGTAAAGAGCACATAGGCAGCGAATATCTCGGCGAAATATGGAAAGAGTTAATCGTCAATCGGTGTGAATACGTCGGGTTAGCTTGGGAGCATGTGAGAGTACGTGGAATCAGCGCTGCTGGTCAGATCGCGGTTGCCTCAGCAGATCACGCAGACCAGTGACGCCTCAGCTAATCGCGCGGTCATATTTCTCGGATTGTGCAAAGCGCTGTATTCGGCTCGAGAGCGTGCGGTTAATAGGTAGGCAACCTACCAGCAGGATCCTACTAACAGACGCTACCAGTGGCACTAGCATAGGCAACCTACCAGCGCGACTAATCAGCATCTGCTCTACTTAACAGGCAAACACTGGCACGTCGGTCTACTAACAGGCGAACTACCCAAAATAGGCAGCTATCAACAGGCAGCTCGCAAGTAGGAAGATTAAACAACCTCAGATTGCCGAAAGGTGGCTAGATCAGCGATAGGTAAACCAGTACGATTGAGCTACGATGACCAATGCTTGGCTCACTTATTGGCAGGTAGGTCCGAAATATCTAACGAGCAGCCCGATTACCGAAGAGAGTTAGATCCGCATTCGCCCGATTACCGAAAAAGATCAGGCGCGCGTACTTGAGTACTGGCTGATACGTTCCTCCGCCGGATAATTCTGCGTCACTGGGTATGCTGTGAATTATTACATTCATGTTGTTGGATATGAGATGTGTTTACTGGGAAACCGCAAACTGGCAGATAGTTACACAAACTACCGCGTAGGGAAGTGACGATGGATCGGCATGAGTTCGTTGAACTGAGTAATAGACTGCGGATTCCAGGGCGGGGAATTGACCAGGCGCTATCGGAGTCGAGTGGTTTCACCGAAGGATGGCATTTGGTTACTAAAGAGCAGCATGGAGCTCCGGTTGTCGTGGTGGGGTATGCCGAGCGGGGATATCTCTACGATGAAAAGCGGTTCGCGGATTCTCGTGACGCCTACGAGTATCTGTGGAATAAAATATGCTCCGGTTACGGCATCTGTGACGAGCTACGTCGGAAAGTCCGGGCGCAATACGCTGCCGGTATTCCCGACGATCCAAGCCAAGATATTCAGCACTACGATATTCCGGTGATAATTGCTGGGCATGTAGAAACCTGGCACATTGAGTGGAATCCAGGATGGAATCCCAATGATCGAGACTTCACCCAGGCATGTATGGTGTTGCGCGATCCGGCAGGGCAGCACACGTATTCTTCACAGACGGAATCCTTAGCGAGGTGCTGCCAGATGTGGCGGCAAAAAGAATCGAATGTGTTTATCCATTTATGTGCTATTCGGGAGCAAGCTGAAAAGGACGGAATTAAACTTGCAGTGGCTGGAGCTTTTGTTCATGCCGTCGCCGATTATCCATCGTATCCAATCACTCAACCCTACGTTAGGGTCAGCCTGCCAGAAGGCAATACGCAGATCACGTTAGATCGGCGAACGTATCAGAGAACTAAAGGCTGGTATTCGGCAGCCAAAGTTCCCATTTTTGCGCCCATTGAACCAGATCGGGCCGTCTCGGTCGTGGCGCAATATCGCGCTGATAACGAGTATAGACAGGCGCGGCAGGCACGTTATGAAACGAGAGTTGTAGAGCGAAAGGCTCTAGAGCGTCGGCGATATCTTCGTGTAGAGCTGCCGCTGACGTTACTGACTATGGTGATAACTACGGTGGCATCGTTATGGATGTGGACGACCGGGCAGGCGATGTCCGGAGTGCCCAAACAGCTCATGCTCTACCTCGGTTTTGCCATGTGGGGTTTAATCTATCTGCCGCATGTGCTGCTAAGGGCGCGCTGGCGGCGTCTCGATCAGGAATAGGCTCACTCACCCACTGGAAATAAACGACGAGGCACGCCCGGGAAAGCAAGCCTTTGGAGGTGCGCCCAGTGGAACTACACTCGTCAAAAATACGCCACCTCAAAGTGCCCAGCAAAAGTGTGTGCCCGCCAAAAGTCGGTTTCCTCCTCTCCTCGGAAATCACGTTTATTCACGGCGCGCCACTAGGTTAATCAATAGTGCAAAACACCAGGAGTGTGCCCGCAGCCGTTAAGAAGCGAGCTATCAAGGAATAAGTGGCTACCAAATACGCCGTCAAAAAGTTGAGCCGCTAAGCCCTAACCCCTAAGCCGCCACCAACTAAGCAGCCGCGACTCGAGCCACTACATACCGACTTGCCAAACGTGAAGCCACTAAAAACAGCCGCGACCATGAAACATAACTGCAACCATGAAACAAACTGCGACCATGAAATAAACCGCAGCCAATGAACATCGCCGCGATCATTGGCTGCAGGCGTACTAAAACAACCGATACGAGCTAGCCCGTCATCGCGGATAGAACTGCCGGTAAACCTGCCCTGCATGCTTCACGTATAAGGATCTCGGCACACAGAGCTTTTTATATAGATCGACGGAGATTTGGGTACAGATCGGTACAGATCATTGATCGCTTTCCTCGCGCTAGTCTGCCCAGCTTGCGTTACGGGTCAATTCCATTGCACGCTGCGCATCCAAAGCCGCTAGATGTGGCAGTGGATTAATCCCGCACAGCTCAACATAATCGGTGAGCATACGACGCACAGTATCGTGTAATTCGTCAGGATCCCACGGCTTCGCAATATAGTGATCGAGATCGGCATCGTTGACCGCCCGGATGGTATCAGCGAGATCGGCTTGACCAGTTACCAAAACCTTACGAGTTGCGGCAGTGCGTTCATCATCCATCATCTGCACCAGGAAATCCACTCCCGAGGTACCCGGCATACGATGATCGCACAGAGCAAGCGCAAGGAGATCACCGTCGGCGTCTACTTCGTCAATGACATCCCAGGCGTCAGCCACGTCTTGTGCGGGCTCAATCCGAACAGTGGTGGAGAACTCGATAAGATCGCGTTCAACTGCGGCGCGCACCTCTGGCTCGTCTTCGACAATTAGGATCGTGAGTTTCATAATTCCTCCGTAATTTTAGGGATGTGGCCGGATTCGGTTGGGTCAGGAGAAAAGCGGTGGATAGCAGTGGTGGATTCCTCTGTGCCAGCGCAGGATCCAGGACCGTCAATGGGCAGAATGACGGTGAACGTCGTCCCAGCGGGGCTGGAATCAACAGTGATTTTTCCTTCGTGCCGATTAACGATATTTTGCACTAAACTCAGCCCAATTCCCATGCCAAATCGAACTTGCCCATTCTTCGTGGTGAATCGGGGTTCAAAAATATGGGCCTGAGTGGTGGGAGGAATACCAGGGCCATTATCGGCAACCTTGACGCTGATATGGGTATCACTGAAGCGACCTGTGGTGATGGTGATATGGGCGTCGCTCTGCTCTGCCATAGCTTCTGCGGCATTCGTCAGCAGGTTCGTCCACACTTGGGATAGCTGCCCAGGATGGCAGGTGATGCGGGGCAAGGTGTGGTAATCCCGATCAACGGTGATATGGGTCAGGCGGTGGGATAGCAGCCGCAAGGTGTCATCGATGCCGACGTGGACGTCAATATCCACAATCGGATCTCCGTCTGGGCGCGCATAGGACCGCAAAGAGGAGACGAGTTCAGTGATCCGGTCAGTTGCGGTGGTTAAATTGCGCAGCCCACTGCCAATAGAAGCCGCCAGCTCCACCGTTTCCAAGGACATGTGCCGAGAGCGGGTGATTTCACGGGCGAATTCTGGATCGTGAATTCCGGCTAGGACGAGACGCTGGGCAACCGCGCGATCCTTGACGACGTTTTCCAGTTCATGACGAACACTGCGCGCTTCGCGGGTTGTCAACGAGGGCGCGTCATGAGCGGCTTCCAGGGCTGCCAGGGTGCGTCGGGCCCATTTCTTATCCCCGCAGGTGGCGATGAGGGATTCGACGGCATGGAGTAGGTGATCGGCGGTGCGGTCAATGGCGGCCATCGGATTATTAAGTTCGTGTGCCACACCGGCGGCCAACTCTCCTAGGGAGGCGAAGCGCGCTTGGCTCATCAACTCAGCTCGCGCGGCTTCGAGGTTGCGCAGGGCGAGAGCGAGATTGTGGCGTTCCTGTTCAAGCTGGGTGGTGAGTTCGTATTGTTCTATTTGGATGTCTTCCGCGCGGCGTAACCGTCGGTCAAAGGAGCGCACGAACAGGGCAGCCACAAGGGAGGGCACATCATGGTCGTGATTCCAGATGTAGTTGAGCTGTTCAAAGGTGAGCTGGACGGCGACGACATGGGTGGTGGTGCGGGAGGTGAAGAATGCGGGACGCCCGGAGGTCATGGCTAACATGCCAATAAGCCGACCTGTTGAGGCGTGATGCATGGTGATGTCTCCGGCATCGGAGGCGCGTTCCAGTGAAACTTGGCCAGATAGGGCGAGAACGACTTCCTCAACTCGCAGCCCTTCGCGCGTCAGGCAGACGTCAGGCGGGAAATTGATTCGCGGTTGGAAGCCGAGGAGGTGATCAGCAGAATCGACGATTCGATGGATAATTTCCAGATCGGATAGGTCAAGGTTGAGGGCGAAGCGTTCTTCTGCGGACAACGGTTCGCTATCGAGCTGCTCAGTATATGAGGAACTGACGGGCGTGGCGGGAGCGAAAGGCGCCGGCTGTGGCGGCATGGGTGGGGGCGGGCTTGAAGAAAGCGGCTGCGTTTGAGAGGCGGGAAAAGTGAGGGAAGACGTGCTGTTGGGGCTACGTTCTGACGCGGGCGCGGGTGGCGCGGTTTGGGAAGTGGTGGTGGCATGGCGGCGTCTAGCCCAGCGCAATAGTGGATTTCCTGCGTGTGCGGCGGCAGCGGCGTGGCGTTGCCGTGCGGCGTGCCGTGTGTTTTTCCGATAGCGGCGCATTTGGGAGCGAATGTCGCGGGTGAAGGCCTTTTGTGGGAAATCGGGAAGGTAGCCTAAGAGATTCAAGCGTCCCATATCTGCGAGCGCATTCAGCCCGTTGACTTCTTTTGCGCTGGTGAGGATCACGATACGGACGTTATCGTGGGCGGGGTTGCGCAAGAATGTGTGGATGGGGTGTTCTGGGGGAATGCCTGCGCTATCCACAGTGAGGGTGACGACGGCCAGTTCAATGAGTTTTGATTCCATTGCGAGGAGTTCAGCGAAGCTCGTCGCATGGTGGATATGACATTCGCCGTCTAGCTTAGGGGTGAGCCATAGCGGAATGGCCGCCGTCAGAGGATCAGCACCGACGACGACAAGATCCAGGGGGCGCTTGTCGATCGCTGCGAGATCAGAGGTGGATTCGCTCATGGATCAGGCACCTGTTTATCAACTGACTAAGCCCATAGCCGACCATAGGTAGGGCACGGCAAAGACGAGCAAAGCGGTGGCTGCTGTTCCGACTACCATGCCTACGATAGCCATTTGGCCGATCTTGATTTCTCCGGTTGAGTAGGCGATTGCGTTCGGTGGGGTGGAAATCGGCATTGACATGCCCAGTGAGCAGGAGATGGCGACTACGGTGGCGATCGTGATGGCATTGACGTCATCGAGGGAAACGGCCAGGGAAACGGCCAGCGGGACGAGGAGGTTAGCGGAGGCGGAGTGGGAAATGACGTTCGCCATGCCGAAACCGATAAGTGCCAATATCGCGAGGATCCACAGCGCGCCGAGTGATTTCCAGGGCACGGAGCCAACTAGCCAATCGTCGAGTCCGGTTGCGCCGACTCCGTTTCCTAATGCGATACCGCCGGAGACGAGCCAGAGGACGGGCCAGTCCAGGACTTTAATATCGGCGCCGTGCATGACTTTTAAGCATAGTAGGGCAACGACGGGGAAGAATCCGACGATATTTGAGGAGATTCCGTGTAGCGGTTCGGTCATCCATAACACGATGGTGAGGGCGGCGACGGCATAGAAGATTTTTGCGTCGGTGGAGCGATCCCATTGGGAGTCCATTTCGACGTGGATTCGTGCGTCGGCGGGTAGGAACATGAAGCAGATGAAGAGCCAGGCGAATACGAGGACGATCAACATGAAGGGGATCGCCATAATCATCCAGTCCACGAAGGAAACAGTGATGCCTTTTTCTGCGAGTGCGCCGACGGCGATGGCATTCGGTGGAGTGCCCACTGGGGTGCCGATTCCGCCGACGTTTGCGGCCAATGGGATGGATAGGGCAACGCCGGCGCGCGCTTTGCCGGCGGGCAGGGAGCGCAAGATTGGGGCGACGACGGCAAACATGGTGGCAGTGGTCGCGGTGTTGGACATGAACATGGATAGCACGGCGGTGATGAGCATGAGTCCGGCAGTGGTTGCGCGGGCTTTATCGGAGAAGGGGCGCAGCATCACGGATGCGAGGTTTTTATCTAGACCGTATTTTTCGGCGCCGTGCGCGATGATGAATCCGCCGAGGAACAAGATGATAACGGGGTTTGCTAGGGCGGCGAAGTAGGCTGCGGGGCTAAGGATTTTTTCGGCTAGTTCGCTGTTGCCGCCGGTTGGGTCAACGATGGCGTCGGTGGAGATGAGCAGGACTTCTAGGAGGATGACGAGGACGGCAGTGGCCGTCAGGGGGATGGGTTCGGTAATCCACAGCACGATGGCAAGCAGGAAGATGGATAGCATCCGTTCGCCAGGTTCGGCGAGGTTGGGGATGTCGATGATGAAGGGCAGAAGGAATACGATGGCGCCGATAAGGAGGCCGATTTTTTGTTTCAGGTCGAGTCGGGTTCGGCGGTGTGCTGCGGGTGGTTGTGCGCTGGCCGATCCTCGGCCGGTTGAGCGGCGAGCAGGGCGTGGGTGGCGTGGTGGTGTGTGCGCAGGGGTCGGCATGGTGGCGGCCTCATATAGTCGATATGGTCACGGACACATCTATCTTATGTTGTAGGCAACATAATCGGGGGCGCTTTTGTCGCTAATCGATACGAGATGGCTGCGACGGCGGAGCAGGCCGTGGGTTATTGCTGTGTTTTTCGGGGTATGTGGATCGGGGTGGCGATGTGTGGGAGTTGGAATGGGAGTAGGTGGTGCGGGGATTTTTTACGGCAGAACATGTCGCCATTTTCGGGTATTGAAAATCCCAGCAAATTCCCAGGATCAGTTAATGGATATCCAAGACTGGTTCGCCATACTGGATTCATCGCGAGGAGTTATCCAGAGAAAAATCCTCTCGTGTGTGTGATGGAAATAGCCGTGACTAGCGGATGAGAAGGAAATTTGTGCAGTCCTTCGACAGCATCAGTTAGTCTGCCCGGAGGCGGGCGACCTATTGCGTGGAAGGTCGCCCGCCTTTTCCATGCGCCGGCTTGTGTGTGGATCTCGGCGTGGTGCGGGTACGCCCGATATGTGTGCGTGGTGGAGCGAGGGGTAGCTGCGATCTTGCTGGTGGTGTGGTAGGGGATAGTGCAGTGTAACGAGGGTAAATGTGTGGCGGGGGGGGGGGGGGGGGGGGTGTTCCCCCCCCCCCCCCCCCCCTTTGGAGGGTTCGCTTACCTTTTTCTTTTTTCCTTTCCTTTTCTTTTGTGCG